>NZ_JAYWVC010000700.1:0-667 GCF_036281785.1 Streptomyces chiangmaiensis
AAACGTGAGGGGGCTCTGATCTCGGGCCCGGTGATCCCGCGCCCGCCTGGGCGTCGCCGAAACTCAGTCACTCCGAGAGGAAGAAGGCCCGTTCGAGGTGGGGGTCAGACCGGGCGGCACTCCCCTGAGTTCTGCGCCTCGGAGCAGAGGCCGTGCCCGTGGTCACGCAGGATGTCACGGCCGCTCTGCTGGGTGAGGAAGTTCAGAAAGGCCGCGGCGACGGATCCGGCGGGGGCCTCACCGTAGGTGTAGGCGAACTCGGTTTGCCAATAGGGGTAGTTGCTGTCCTCGACGCCCTCGACCGTCGGTTTCTTGCCGTCGATCGTCACCTTGACGAGGCTGCCGGCCGCATCGTGTCCGTCGACGCCCGCGGCCTCGCTGTAGCCGATGCCGCCGGGGGTCGAGGCGGTCGTGTCCAGCACGGTGTCCGTGCTGCCGACCTCGCAGCGGCCGTACCGCTTGGGATCCATGGCCGCGCAGTCGGTCTCGGTGAACTGGGGTGGTTCACGGCCGTCCAGGACCTTGCGGACGAGGGTGCTGCGGGTGCCCGAGCCGGGGTCCCGGTTGATGAGGTGGACGGGGACGGGATTGCCGCCGACCTCGGACCAGTTCTCGACCCGGCCGGCGAAGATGTCGCGGATCTGGTCCAATTTCAGATTCTCCACCC
>NZ_JAYWVC010000701.1:0-667 GCF_036281785.1 Streptomyces chiangmaiensis
GGCGCGCTCGCAGACCCCGTGGATACCGCGGATGACCTTGTTGTAGGTCTGCTGGGCCTCGGTCAGCTCGCCTCCGGCGGGCTTCTTGTGCGGGTGGCGGAAGCCGTCGCCGGCGTTCTCGTAGCCGAGGTCCACGAGGGTCGGCATGTCCAGCTCGGTGGCGATCCGGTTGAGGGCGTCGATCAGGCCGTGGTGGCGGGCGCAGGTGGTGTCGTGCTCCCTGCCCGGGCGGACCGGTGAGACCCAGATCGGCCAGCCGTCCGGAGTGGAGATGACCTGCACGTTCCCCCCATGGTGCTTGTGTTTTCCGGACCACCAGAGGTCTGCGCCGTTGGGGCCGGGGGCGGCGACGCGGTCGGTGCGGATGACGGTGCCGTCGAGGTTCAGATGCGTCAGCCCGGCTGCCTTCGCACGCTCCAGCGCGGTTGACAGGTCCGGTGCGCCGGCGGCCAGGACGGCCAGTCCTTCGTGGAGGTAGCGGTAGGAGGTGGAGGCCGACAGGCCGTTGTCACGGGCGAGTTGGGCCAGCCGGGTGCCGTCGAGGAACCAGCGCAGCACGAGCACGGCCTGCTTGAAGCAGCCCAGTGCACGCCGTCCCTTGCGGGTCCTGGCCGCGATCCGGTGGTCGCGCAGGAGGCCGGCCAGGTGCTCGGCGGTGGACCGCTTC
>NZ_JAYWVC010000702.1:0-665 GCF_036281785.1 Streptomyces chiangmaiensis
TAAAAGGCGGCGGCAAGGGCCCGGGGGGGGCGCGCGGCACTGACGACCTGGCGTCCGCGGCGAGCCTGCTGACTGAGGGCCTCGAGATGTGGAGAGGAGCAGCTTTCGCCGGGGCTCCGGAGCCGTTCGCGGGCCAGTAGTGCAGCGTCCTCGGCGAGCTGCACCTCGCCCGTGTCGACGGGCAGCTCGCCTGCGAAGTGGAGAGAGGACGCTACGCCGAGGCCGTCGAAGAACTGTCTACTCTGCTCGTCGAGCACCCGCTCCGAGAGCGGGTATGTGACCTCTTCGTGACCGTGCTCTATGGTGCTGGGCGGCAGTCCGATGCCGTGACGATCTACCTCACAACCAGTCACCTGCCACGTCAACTCCAGTCGCCGCGATTTGTTTTCCGCCGAAGATTTGCCCTCCGCTCGGCGTATTGCGTGTGATGTCCCTCATGGCGGGCCGGTCTATTTTTTACCGCTGGCACAGTTGTTGACTGGAGCGCAATTCTGGTGCTTCCGCACAGCTGGCATGGAAGGCAATGTGAAAAGCGTGACCGACGAGACCTTTGCGGAGAAGGTGCTCAATAGCGGTAAGTCTGTGCTCGTGGATTTATGGGCCGAGTGGTTCGGGCTCTGCAGCCTCATAGCACCGGTCTCTGAGGCGCTCGCCGCCGAGCACAG
>NZ_JAYWVC010000703.1:0-664 GCF_036281785.1 Streptomyces chiangmaiensis
CTTCGCCGGCTTCACGAACTGGATCATGCCGCTGCAGATCGGCGCGCCCGACGTGGCGTTCCCGCGACTGAACATGCTCGCCTACTGGCTCTACCTGCTCGGCTCGCTGATCGCGGTGGGCGGCTTCCTCACCCCGGAGGGTGCGGCCGACTTCGGCTGGTTCGCCTACGCCCCGCTGTCCGACGCGGTGCACTCGCCGGGTGTCGGCGGCGACATGTGGATCATGGGTCTGGCCATGTCCGGCTTCGGCACCATCCTCGGCTCGGTCAACTTCATCACTACGATCATCTGCATGCGTGCCCCGGGCCTGACCATGTTCCGCATGCCGATCTTCGTGTGGAACGTGCTGCTGACCGCGGTGCTGGCTCTGATCGTCTTCCCGGTCCTGGCCGCGGCCCTGTTCGCCCTGGAGGCCGACCGCAAGTTCGGCGCCCACGTCTTCGACGCCGCCAACGGCGGCGCGTTGTTGTGGCAACACCTCTTCTGGTTCTTCGGCCATCCAGAGGTGTACATCATCGCGCTACCGTTCTTCGGCATCATTTCCGAGATCATCCCAGTCTTCAGCCGCAAGCCGATGTTCGGCTACATGGGCCTGGTCGGTGCCACCATCGCCATCGCCGGCCTGTCGGTCACCGTGTGGGCGCACCACATGTACGCCACCGGC
>NZ_JAYWVC010000704.1:0-662 GCF_036281785.1 Streptomyces chiangmaiensis
CGAGCTCAGCCCATACCTTGGGCCAATTCTGGGCAATCCACGGCCGCAGTTCCTCCGTGGTCATCCCATCAATGCCGGGGGCACCCCGGTTCGCTTCAACGCGCTTGAGCGCCGCGAGCAGGTTCTCCTTCGAGAACGCCTCGCCCCACAGGGAGGCGGGCTCGCGGTGATTGACGTCCTGATGGTGCACCGTCTGGTCACTACGCGTCGGACAGCGGTCATCGTGACCCGATCGAGCAGGCACCCTTCCCCCAATCCACTAAACGTTCGGTCCTTCCCGAGCCCTTGTCGGCCTACTGCCTACCCATCTCGGTACTATGACCTCTGCTGACTTCTGCTCGGCAAACCAATGGGATTACTCCCACCAATCGTCACGATCCCCGCCATCACACGGTTACAGGTGACACCCGAGCAGATCTCCCCGAATAAAGACAGCAACTTTCCCCGGATTCCCGCCGCATATACTCTGCGCACCCGTAGTGAGAGCGGGCTTCGCCGTAGTCAGCCGACTTACCCAATGCGCCTAGCCTCCAATGCGATTCGTGTACCTCGGTACCCGGTTTCGCCTCCGGCTTCCTCCAGACCCCTCCTCACGGAGACGCCCTTGCCGCTCGGCTAATGAGTTAGTCTCACCTCTCCTCATCGGGACTTTCACCCTTTAG
>NZ_JAYWVC010000705.1:0-661 GCF_036281785.1 Streptomyces chiangmaiensis
CCGATGCCCACGACGATCGCTCTGGTCGTCGTGGGGCGGTGCCGTCCGTCGCCGGATGCGGTGCCCGAGGGCGCGTCGTCCAATCGCGACGCCGGCGGCGTCGTGACGGGTGGTCTTACGGTTCTTGCTGGTGAGGGGAGTCTGCCAGTGCTCAGCCCCCCACATCGACGTGTATGCCGGATCGACCGCGACGATCGTGACGCCCAGCTCGGCGGCCATGGACACAAGCCGGGCCCGCAGCTTGGAGACGGGCATGCCGGAGATTAGCTTGCGGAACCGCTTGCGCCTGCCGTGTTTTTCGCGGGTCTTCTCGGCGGTGAAGTCGAGATCTTCGATCGCGATGGACAGATCATGCCGGTGGGCCCAGTGCAGGAGCCGGGTGAGGGCGTGTCGCACTTGTGCGTCACGGTATCCAGCCGGGCCGTTGAGATCGTAGAAGAATCTGCGGGGCTGACCGCACGGGTTGCCGTGCTTGTCCAGCCGCCAGGCGGCCAGGTGATCGGCGTTGGTGTCCACACCGACCAGGCCACCGGCACGGGCCTGGGCGAGGGGGACGGTCTTGACCGGCGGGATCGTCCACGATGCCGTCAGATACCAGCGGCCCCGCTGCACGTCCAGGTGGATTCGGTAGGCCACGGCCCGGTTTGCCGAGACGAGGTCG
>NZ_JAYWVC010000706.1:0-653 GCF_036281785.1 Streptomyces chiangmaiensis
TACTCAGGTTGAACTCGTAGACGCCGCGGGGCGTGACGATTCGTGATCCCTGCGGTATGGCGGGTTCATGCGGTACGCACAGAGGGGTGGGTATACGCCCGCCGAGCAGGAACGGCGTGAGCAACTGCGGCTGAAGGCCGCCGGGTTGTTCGAACAGGGCGAGAGTGCTGGTGCGCTCGCGGCCGAGTTACGGGTCACCCCGCGCACGGTGCGACAGTGGCGTCAGCGGTGGCGTGAGGGTGGGGCGCAAGCTCTGCGTTCCAAGGGGCCGGTGTCGCCAGAGCGCCTGTCGGCGCGGCAGTTCGCGCGCCTGGAAGCGGAGCTGCGGCGCGGCCCGCTGGCGCACGGGTTCGCCGACGACCAGCGCTGGACGCTGAAGCGGATCAAGGTGCTGATCGGGCGGCTGTTCCACGTGGGCTACACGGTGCAGGGCGTGTGGAAGCTGATGCGGCGCCACGGCTGGTCGTGCCAGGTTCCCCTGCGCCAGGCCGTCGAGCGGGACAAGGAGGCCATCGAGGTGTGGAAGCAGGAGGTGTGGCCGCAGGTAAAACCACCGCGGCCCAGCTGGGCGCCTACATCTGCTTCGAGGACGAGGCGGGGCAGGGCCTGAGGCCGCCGAAGGGCCGCACGTGGGCGGTGCGCGGGGCGCGGCC
>NZ_JAYWVC010000707.1:0-650 GCF_036281785.1 Streptomyces chiangmaiensis
TCCTTGGAGAAGCCGTAGCCGCCGTGGATGCGGAAGGCGTCCTCCACGACCTCCTTGCAGTACTCGGAGGCGAGGTACTTCGCCATTCCGGCCTCGAGGTCGTTCCGCTCGCCCGAGTCCTTTTTGCGTGCCGCGTTCACCATCATGGCGTGTGCGGCCTCGACCTTGGTGGCCATTTCGGCAAGTTTGAACTGGATTGCCTGGTGCTGGGCGATCGGCTTGCCGAAGGTGTGCCGCTGCTGGGCGTAGGAGACACCCAGTTCGAAGGCGCGCTGAGCGACACCGCAGCCACGGGCCGCGACATTCACCCGGCCCACCTCGACTCCGTCCATCATTTGGTAAAACCCTCGGCCGGTGACCCCGCCGAGCACGCGATCGGCCGGAATGCGCAGTCCGTCCATGATGAGTTCGGTGGTGTCGACACCCTTGTAACCCATCTTGTCGATCTTCCCGGGGATGGTGAGTCCGGGGCGGACCTCGCCGAACCCGGGCTCCTTCTCGATCAGGAAGGTCGTCATCGACTTGTGGGGCGCCGTGCCCTCGGGGTGTCCTTCGTCACTGCGGACCAGCACGGCGACGAGCGTGGACGTGCCGCCGTTCGTCAGCCACATCTTCTGGCCCGTCAGGACGTACTCTCCCCCACTCTCGAC
>NZ_JAYWVC010000708.1:0-642 GCF_036281785.1 Streptomyces chiangmaiensis
AATGCCACGGCGTGACCGCTCATCGAATGGCGGTTGGGGGTCGTCGACGCAGTAGGTGAGTTGGTCGATCACTGCGACCACGCCGTCGATCTGCCTGGTCATGGAGACGGCGATCTCCGCCTGGCTCCTGCGTTCCAACCGGCCGGTCAGGGTGACCACGCCTTCCACCACGAAGACATCGATGGTGCTGGGTGCCAGCCGCAGTGCGCGGATCAGCACTTCCTCCATCACCTCGTCGCGGATCTCTGCATCGGGCCGCAGGAACACCCCGAGCAGGTCCCGGCGGGTGACGATACCGACGAGACGGTCCTCCTCATCCAGCACGGGCAGCCGCTCCACCTGCCGCTGGGCCATGATCCGCGCCGCCTGGGCGATGGTCTCCTCGGCATGCACCGTGACGGGCGGCTCGGTCATCAGCTGACCGGCGGTGAAGGCCCTGGATCTGGCCGCCTGCCTACGAGCCCGGGGCGTCAGCTCTGCGAAGGGGAAGCGGCGCTTCGACTCGTCCGCGTCGAGCGCTTCCGACTGTCGGATCACCAAGTCCGTTTCGGAGACGACACCGATGACCTTGTCATCCTCGTCCACGACCGGCAGTCCGCTGATGCGGCCGGCCGCGAGCAGCCGTGCGACTTCCTTGAACGG
>NZ_JAYWVC010000709.1:0-642 GCF_036281785.1 Streptomyces chiangmaiensis
GACCGATCCTGCACGCAGGGGCGGCGCCCTGGGCCAGGCCCCCCGCGCACCGTTCGTTCGATGGGATCCGTGCGCCGGCTCTGGCGCTGAAGGCGCCAACCGTGCTGCTCAAGTGCCAACGCTGATTGCGCACAGCCGTATTCTGCGGCCGTCGAGCGGCCGTCACGGCGGCGGGGCACCACCGCCGGTCCCGACGCTGCAACGGCGGCCTGCGAGGCGGTCTGCTCGCCGGGCAGGACAACCTTCGCGGACTCGGGATCAGCAGGTCGCCGATCTGGCAGCCGAGCACGACGCAGATGGCGTCCAGGTCCTCCAGCTTGAGGGAGACTGGCTGGCCGGACCACAGCCCGGACATCTTCCCGGCCGAGATGACCAGACCGTGCTCGGCCAGGCTCCGTTGCAGCTCGGACTCCTTCCAGATGCCCTTTTCGCGGCGGCCAGCCGCAGGTTCCACTTCATCCCATCAGCCCTTCCAGTCGCTTTGCGGCCCGCTGCTGCCCGGCAAACCAGGCGTCCTCGACCCGGGTCTGCTGGACGTGGACGTATCGCATCGTCTTGGCGAACCAGAAATGTTCGAAAATCTCCGGAATTGCGACCAGGTCCAGTCCGCCTCGGTAGAGCTCCGACGCGCAGAAGATCAGC
>NZ_JAYWVC010000071.1:0-35691 GCF_036281785.1 Streptomyces chiangmaiensis
CTCCCGCGGTCTGACCGGCACTCACAACGGCCGCCCGTTCGTCGCCTCCCCCTTGCTGAAGCAGCGCTTCGACCTGCTCTCCGGTCAGTGCCTGGACGACGAGACGGTACGGGTGGCGACGTACGAGGTGCGTACCACCTAGGACGTCGTCTCCTTCGGTGCCGGACGGGTTGAACACCGCATGACTGATCTGGTGGAGCCGCCGGCCCCGGACGGGTTGTGGGCGTTGTTCGGGCGGGCTCCTCCTCCACCGCATCCCCGCACACGCAACCCACTCCGCCCGCTGCTCTCCCGGACTCCGTAACGCCGCACGCGGGTGGCCTCACTTCGTCGTCGCCTCCGCACATGTCAACTAGCGCGCAGGCATACGGCGAGAGGGCGGCACCCCCCGCACAGGGGTGCCGCCCTCCCTCGGTGTCCGGTGCCGCCCTCGTGTCGGTTCGGTGAGGGTCGGGGTGACCGACGACGGCCCCGGAGGTCTCGAAGGCCGCGTCAGCGGTGGTCGCTGCCCTCCGCCTGCGACGCCGCCCGGCCCGCCTCGAGGCGCGCCACCGGGATCCGGAACGGGGAGCAGGAGACGTAGTCGAGGCCGACCTCGTGGAAGAAGTGCACCGACTCGGGGTCGCCGCCGTGCTCGCCGCAGACGCCGAGCTTGAGACCGGGACGGGTGGCGCGGCCGGCCTCGGCGGCGGCCTTCACCAGGGAGCCGACACCGTCCCTGTCGATCGTCTCAAAGGGGCTGACGCCGAAGATGCCCTTCTCCAGGTAGGCCGTGAAGAACGACGCCTCCACGTCGTCCCGGCTGAAGCCCCACACCGTCTGGGTCAGGTCGTTCGTGCCGAAGGAGAAGAACTCGGCGGCCTCGGCGATCTGAGCCGCGGTCAGCGCGGCGCGCGGCAGCTCGATCATGGTGCCGATGGCCAGCTTCAGCTGCGCGCCCGAGGCCGCCTCGACCTCGGCGATGACCCGGTCCGCCTCCTCGCGCACGATCTCCAGCTCCTGGACGGTGCCCACGAGCGGGATCATGATCTCCGCGCGCGGGTCGCCCTTCGCGGCCTTGCGCTCGGCGGCCGCCTCCGCGATGGCCCGCACCTGCATCGTGAACAGGCCCGGGATGACCAGGCCGAGGCGCACGCCCCGCAGGCCCAGCATCGGGTTCTGCTCGTGCAGGCGGTGCACGGCCTGGAGCAGGCGCAGGTCGTTCTCGTGCGGCTCCTGACGGGACTCCGCCAGCGCCACGCGCACCGACAGCTCGGTGATGTCGGGCAGGAACTCGTGCAGCGGCGGGTCCAGCAGGCGGATCGTCACCGGGAGGCCGTCCATCGCCTCGAAGATCTCGACGAAGTCCTGCCTCTGGAGCGGCAGCAACTCCTTCAGGGACTCCTCGCGCTCGGTCTCCGTGTCCGCCAGGATCAGGCGCTCGACCAGCTCACGCCGGTCGCCGAGGAACATGTGCTCCGTACGGCACAGGCCGATGCCCTGCGCGCCGAAGCGCCGCGCCCGCAGCGCGTCCTCGGCGTTGTCCGCGTTGGCGCGCACGCGCAGGCGGCGCTTGCGGTCGGCGAACGCCATGATCCGGTGCACGGCCTCGACGAGCTCGTCGGCGTCGTCGGCGCCCGCATGCATCCTGCCCTCGAAGTACTCCACCACCGGGGAGGGGACGACCGGGACCTCACCGAGGTACACCTTGCCGCTCGACCCGTCGATCGAGATGAGGTCGCCCTCCTCGACCACGTGCCCACCCGGCACGATCATCCGCCGGCGCTTGGTGTCGACCTCGAGCTCCTCCGCGCCGCACACACAGGTCTTGCCCATGCCGCGCGCGACGACGGCCGCGTGGGAGGTCTTGCCGCCGCGCGAGGTCAGGATGCCCTCGGCCGCGATCATGCCGTCCAGGTCGTCCGGGTTCGTCTCGCGGCGGACCAGGATGACCTTCTCGCCCGAGCGGGACCACTTCACCGCGGTGTACGAGTCGAAGACCGCCTTGCCGACCGCCGCGCCCGGCGAGGCCGCGATGCCCCGGCCGATCTGCTCGACCTTCGCATGCTCGTCGAAGCGCGGGAACATCAGCTGCGCCAGCTGGGCGCCGGTCACCCGCTGCAGCGCCTCCGCCTCGTCGATCAGGCCCTGGTCCACCAGCTGCGTCGCGATGCGGAAGGCCGCGCCCGCGGTGCGCTTGCCGACGCGGGTCTGCAGCATCCAGAGCTGGCCGCGCTCGATGGTGAACTCGATGTCGCACAGATCCTTGTAGTGGTTCTCCAGCGTTTCCATGATCTGCATCAGCTGGTCGTACGACTTCTTGTCGATCTGCTCCAGCTCGGCGAGGGCCACCGTGTTGCGGATGCCCGCGACCACGTCCTCGCCCTGCGCGTTCTGCAGGTAGTCGCCGTACACGCCCTGGTGGCCGGAGGCCGGGTCGCGGGTGAAGGCGACACCGGTACCCGAGTCGGGGCCCAGGTTGCCGAAGACCATCGAGCAGACGTTGACGGCCGTGCCCAGGTCGTGCGGGATGCGCTCCTGACGCCGGTAGAGCTTCGCCCGGTCGCCGTTCCACGAGTCGAAGACCGCCGTGATGGCGAGGTCCATCTGCTCGCGCGGGTCCTGCGGGAAGTCGCGCCCGGCCTCGGTCTTGACGACCTTCTTGAACTTGGTGACCAGCTTCTTGAGGTCCGCGGCCTCCAACTCCGTGTCGACCGAGACCTTCTTGGCCTGCTTGGCCGCCTCGAGCGCGTCCTCGAACAGGTCGCCGTCGACCCCGAGAACCGTCTTGCCGAACATCTGGATGAGTCGGCGGTACGAGTCCCACGCGAAGCGCTCGTCGCCGGCCTGCTTCGCCAGGCCCTGCACGGACTTGTCGGAGAGACCGATGTTCAGAACGGTGTCCATCATGCCCGGCATCGAGAACTTCGCTCCGGAACGCACCGAGACGAGCAGCGGGTCGTCGGCCTGACCGAGCTTCTTGCCCATCCGCTCCTCGAGGGCGGCGAGGTGCGCACTCACCTCGTCACGCAGTGCCGCGGGCTCCTCACCGCTGTCCAGGTAGACCTTGCAGGCCTCCGTGGTGATGGTGAAGCCCGGAGGGACGGGCAGACCCAGGTTGGTCATCTCGGCGAGGTTCGCGCCCTTGCCACCAAGGAGGTCCTTGAGGTCCTTGTTGCCTTCGGTGAAGTCGTAAACGAACTTCACGCCCTCGACGCCGTTTCCAGCTACGTGGGGATCTTTGTTTTCCGACACGGGTCTCGACTCCTCGAGGACGCGGTGGCTGCCCTGACGGCGAGGAACATACCCAGATCGAAGGCGCATGGGTACGTCCACTTGTGCGTCATACCCCTGTAACCACTCGTCCGCCACCGGATCGAAAGTCAAGGCTTGGCAACCGCCCATCGGGTGAGGTTTTCACTTCTTGAACGCATCACCGCCCAGCGAGACCGATTTCTTGCTCAGGTGAGCGGCTCTCCACACGTCTGATTTCGATCGATGAACGGTCAAGGGGTGGCACTCAGTGCCACCCCTTGGAGAAGTGCAGTCGTCCATGATCCGCTCATCTGAGCGCAACCCTTATCAAGGGTGGTGAGAATCACGCTATGCGAGGCGGTCCGGTTTCACCATGCGGACGTGCATCCGGACGGAAACACGGCTTTCACGCGGCGGACACCGCACTCCTCACACACCGAGTGCGAGCAGCCGTTCCTCCACCCGCTCCGGCGCATACAGGTGCTCGACGACCAGGGCACCCGCCCCGACCAGGCCCGCCCGCTCCCCGAGCCGTGAGGTCACCACGTCCAGGTGTGCGGTGGAGCGGGGCAGCGCCCGCTGGTACAGCAGTTCCCGTAGGCCCGTGAGGAAGGGGGTTCCGGCCACATCGCCGGCGATCATCAGCACCCCTGGGTTCAGCAGTGTCACCACGGTCGCCAGGACGTCCCCCACGTGCCGCCCCGCCTCCCGCGCAAGGGCGGCGGCCTTTGGATGCCCGGCGGCCAGCAGGTCCCGTACGTCCGAGCCGGAGGCGGCCGGAACCCCCTCCTCCGCGAGCCGTCGCGCCACGGCGCCGCCGCTCGCGACGGCGGCCAGACAGCCGTACGAACCGCACCGGCACAGCGCCTCCGCGCCCCCGGGGACCCGAATGTGCCCGATGTCCCCGGCTCCCCCGTCGATGCCGCGGTAGATGCGCCCGTCGACGACCACGCCCGCGCCGATGCCGGTGGACACCTTGATCAGCACGAAGGCCGAGCAATCCGGATGTCCGGTGCGCTGTTCGCCGTACGCCATCAGGTTGGCGTCGTTGTCGACCAGCACGGGCACATCGGCGGCACCGTGCGCGTGCTCGGCGAAGGCGCGGCGAAGACGCCCTCTGATGTCGAAGCCGTCCCAGCCCGGCATGATCGGCGGCTGGACCACCCGGCCGGTGTCGCTGTCCACCGGACCGGGAACGGCGAGTCCGATCCCGCAGACCTCATGCGCCCCGTGCCCCGCCTTCGGGAGCAACTCGGCGAACCAACGGCCCAGTTCGCCGAGTACGGCGTCCGGACCGTGATCGATGACCAGGCTTCCGGAATGCTCGGCCAGGATCTCGCCGGCCAGCGAGAGCACCGCTGCGCGGGCGTGTCGTGTGTCGAGGTCGGCGGCGAGCACCACCGCGTGGGCGTCGTCGAACTCCAGGGTGATCGAGGGGCGGCCGCCGAGCGGGGAGTCGACCGGTCCGCCCGCGCCCTCGCGCAGCCAGCCGGCGCGGAAGAGCCGGTCGAGGCGCTGGCCGACCGTGGCCCGGGACAGGCCCGTGGCCTGCTGCAGGGCACCCCGCGTCGTCGCACGGCCGCTGCGCACCAGCTCGAGCAGATCTCCGGCGCTGGCCTGACCGCCCGGCTTCCCGGCCCTTGCGCTCATGTGCACCGCCTTGCGTTCATCAACCTTGCATTACATGCTGGGTTCTGCGTGTTGAATAGGCGTAACTCTACGGTAGCTACTGCCGGCCCGCTCGGCCGGATGTCTTTCGGGGAGACCTGAGTGGACCGCACGACCCGACTCTCCGCCCGTCGTACGGAACGCACGGGCCCTGTGCGTGCTTCCGGCCCCCAGTCGGCGTCCGGTCCGCGGGAGAACGTCGGCTCCGGGCCGGTCGTATACGATCCGTCCGGGTCTGCCGGGTCGCTGCACGCGAGGGCGGCCGGGGTGCTGGCGGACAACTGGACCGGGACGTCCACCGTGCCGTCGCGGGGGCTGTACCCGCACCAGTGGTCCTGGGACTCGGCGTTCATCGCGATCGGACTGCGCCATCTGTCACCGCTGCGCGCGCAGACGGAGCTGGAGACGCTGCTCGGCGCCCAGTGGGCGGACGGGCGGATCCCGCACATCGTCTTCAACCCCTCCGTGCCGCTCGACGCCTACTTCCCGAGCCCCGACTTCTGGCGCTCCTCGGCCGCGGGGCGCGCTGCGGGCGCCCCGCGCACCGTACAGACCTCGGGCATCGTGCAGCCACCGGTGCACTCGCTGGCCGCCTGGCTGGTGCACAGGTCCGACCCGGGGCTGTCCCGGGCGCGCGGCTTCCTGACCCGGGCCTACCCGCGCCTGGCCGCCTGGCACCGCTATCTGCTGCATCGCCGCGACCTGGGCGGCGGCGGGCTCGCCTCGGTGGTCCACCCCTGGGAGCAGGGCATGGACAACAGCCCCGTCTGGGACGCGCCACTGTCCCGGATCGCCCCGGCCCCGGCCCACTCCTTCCGCCGCGCCGACCTCGACCACGGCACGCCCGAGGATCGGCCGACGGCTCTGGACTACGGACGCTATGTGCGACTCGCCGCGGACTACCGCGACGGGGGGTACGCGGACGGGGCGGGCGCGTTCGCGGTGGAGGACCCGGCGTTCAACGCGCTGCTGATCGCCTCGGAACACGCGCTCGCCCGCATCGCCCGTGAGCTGGGCGCGACGGGCACGGCGCGGCACGCCCGCGCGGAACGCCTGACGGCGGCCCTCATGGACCGTCTCTGGGATCCTGCGAAGGGGATGTTCCTCTGCCGGGACGTGCGCGAGGGCGCCCTCGTCCCCGAGCGCAGCGTCTCCGGCCTCGTCCCGCTGCTCCTTCCCGCCCTCCCCCGCCAGATCGCGGCCGCGCTCGTCCGCACGCTGCGCGGGCCGCACTTCGGGCTCGGTGGCGCGACCCGGCTCGTGCCCAGCTACGACCTGCTCGGCGAGGCCTTCGATCGGCACCGGTACTGGCGCGGGCCCGCCTGGTTCAACACCGGCTGGCTGGTGGAGCGCGGGCTCGGGGCGCACGGGGAACAGGCGACTGCCGACGCGCTGCGCGAGGCCCTGGTGGTGACGGCGGACACCACGGACTTCGCGGAGTACGTCGACCCGTACACCGGCGAGGGCTGTGGCGCGCTCGGCTTCGGCTGGACCGCCGCGCTCACGCTCGATCTGCTGCACGACCGCCCGGGACACGGCGTGTCCCCCATGGGCATCGACACGTTCGACAAGAGGGACAAAGGAGGGGACCGGCGATGACGGACCGGCATCATCTGCTCGTGCGCGGCGGCACGTTCGCCGCCGTGGGCGACAGCGGAGACATCACCGGGGTGCGGGGCGTCGGCTCCCCGGCCGGATTGTTCGTGCGCGACGCGCGGCACCTGAGCCGATGGCAGCTCACCGTAGACGGCGCCGTGCCCGAGACGCTCGCACCGGTCGCCGACGGGGACACCGCCCGCTGCGTCCTCGTGCCGCGCGGCGGCCGTCAGGAGCCGCCCGCACACACCCTCTTCCGTGAACAGGCCGTCGCCGAAGCGGCGTTCGTGGAGTCGCTGCGCATCACCAGCAACCGCCCGGTGCCGACCACGGTGCGCGTAGCGATCACCGCGGACGCCGACTTCACCGACCAGTTCGAACTGCGCTCCGATCACCGCACGTACGCCAAGTCGGGTGCCGTGCGCTCCCGTCAGGTCCTCGATGACGGCGTGGAGTTCGGCTACCGTCGCGGCGAGTGGTGGTCCCGTACGACGGTGACGGCGGAGCCCCCGCCGGACGCCGTGGAGGAGACCGGCACGGGCGCGCGCCGCCTGTGCTGGACGCTGGACCTGGAGCCGCACGGCTCGGCAGAGCTCTCGTTACGGGTCGCCGCACAGCCGCACGGGGCGGCACCGGCACCGGCGATCCCCGCGTCCCCCGCCGCCGCCAACGACCAACTGATCGCCCTGGAGGGCGAGTTCATGGAGGATGTGGCGTTCCCCACCGGCTGGCCCGAGCTGGCCACGGCCTGCGCACGAGGCCTGGCCGACCTTGCCGCGCTCCAGGTGCCGGCCACGGGCCCGGACGGGGAGGAACTGAGCGTCCCCGCCGCCGGAGCCCCCTGGTTCCTCACGCTCCTCGGCCGCGACGCACTCCTCACCTCCCTCTTCGCTCTGCCCTACCGCCCCCGGTTGGCGGCGGCCACGCTGCCCGCGCTCGCCGCGACCCAGGCGACCGAGACCGGCACACGATCGGTGGCCCAGCCGGGGAAGATCGTGCACGAGGTACGGCACGGGGAGCTGGCACACTTCGGGCAGGTGCCGTACGGGCGGTACTACGGTTCCGTCGACGCAACACCGCTCTTCCTGGTGCTGCTCGGGGCGTATGTCGAGCAGACCGGCGACACGGCGCCGGCCCGTCGCCTGGAGCCCCACGCCCGCGCGGCGATCGGCTGGATGCTGGACCACGGCGGGCTCACCTCGCGCGGCTATCTCGTCTACCGCGCCGACCGGGGCGGCCTCGCCAACCAGAACTGGAAGGACTCCCCCGGCGCGATCTGCTGCGCCGACGGCAGCCGTCCTCACGGGCCGGTGATGGCGGCGGGCGCGCAAGGGTACGCGTACGACGCGCTGCGCCGCACCGCACATCTGGCGCGCACGGTGTGGGACGACGAGGTGTACGCGGCGCTCCTCGAGCAGGCGGCCGGAGATCTGCGCGACCGTTTCCAGCGGGACTTCTGGATGGACGAGCACGCCTTCCCGGCGCTGGCTCTGGACGGCGACGGCCGTCAGGTGGACGCGCTCGCGTCGGACGCGGGGCATCTGCTGTGGTCGGGCCTGCTGGACAAGGAGTACGGAAGGCTGGTGGGCCGGCGCCTGCTGGAGCCCGACTTCTTCTCCGGCTGGGGGGTGCGCACGCTGGCCGCGGGCCAGGCGGCGTACCACCCGATGTCGTACCACCGCGGCTCGGTCTGGCCGCACGACAACGCGCTGACCACGCTGGGGCTCGCTCGCTACGGGCTGCACGACGAGGCCCGTACGGTCGCGCACGGGCTGGTCGACGCGGCCATGGCGACGGGACACCGGCTGCCGGAGGTGCTCGCCGGGTACGGCCGCGACACGCATCCCGAGCCGGTACCGTACCCGCACGCGTGCATCCGCGAATCCCGCTCGGCGGCGACACCGCTGGCCCTGCTCACCGCGGTCGGCGGCGCCTAGTGCGGCGACCGGAAAGGTTCCCCGGCAAACCCTTCCGGCCACAGCACCAGCACGCCGCCGGGAGCCTGTTGCCCTGGGATTTGCCGAGTGTTTGCCGGGCGCTGGGGCGACCGGGTTGAACGCACCCACGCGACCGCCCGTACGGGATGACGGCGGGTCCGGCCTCCCCAGCGTGGCCCGCCCCTCCACCACGGGCTTCGCACGGAAGGACCCTCGGGTTGCCTCTCAACACACGCTCACTACAGACGACGGACACGGCTGGGGCGGCCACGGACGGGGGCCTGCCGGCCGGGGAGGAGCGAGCGGAGACGGCAGCGGAGCCGCCCCGGGGCCCTACCCCCCCATCCGAGTCGGCCGGTGAGGCCGCTGATCCGGCATCCGGGACCACGGCGGAGCCCGAGCACGACGCCGTGTCGGTGCGCGGGCCCGCGGACGGGGACGCCACCGCGGAGGCATCCGGACCGCAGAGCGACGGCGATCCTGCGACCGGTCACGCGGCGGAGCAGAGGACGGAAGGCGACGAAGGCCGGGCCGAGGGCGAACCCACCGAAGCGGCCGGCGCCCCCACCGACGGAGCCGCCGACGCCCCGTCGGATGCCACCGCCGAGGACGGCGCGGCCGCGGCCGATGGCGAAGCCGGCACCGCCCACAGCGAGCGCGGCGCCTCCCCGGAAGCCGGCCTCCCGTCGGCCGCCCGGCCCCGGCGGCTCCGTCTGCGCGCCTGGCGTACCGATCATCCCGTCGCCGCCCGTGTCCTCGGCATCACGGTCACCGTGCTCGCCGGCGCTCTCGTCGTCGCCTCGTTCCTCCTGCCCAACAGGTCCGACCTCCGGCCCACGGCGTTTGTGCGGATTCCGGTGGAGGCGCTGATCGGGGCCGTCGTGCTGACCGCCCTGCCGCGGCGGTCGCGGCTGGTCGCGGCCTGGCTCGGCGGCATCGCACTCGGTGTGCTGACCCTGCTCAGCCTGCTCGACATCGGCTTCTACCAGTACCTGGGCCGGGGCTTCAACGTCATCCTCGACTGGCCCCTCTTCAGCGACGCCTACTCCTACCTCGAGGACACGCTGGGCGGACCGGGTGCCCTCGGCGTGCTGGTCGTGGCCGTCGCGCTCGCCCTCGTCGTCCCCGCCGTGTCGGCGCTCGCCACCGTCCGGCTCAGCAATGTCATGGCCCGGCACCGCGCCACCACCACCCGTACCGTCCTGGTCCTCAGCATGGTGTGGATGACCTGCACGGCTCTCAGCCTCCAGATCAGCGGCATACAACTGGCCTCCGACAACACCGTCACGCTGCTCCGGGCCCGTGCCGAGAACCTTCGCGCCACGATCCGCGACGAGCGGGAATTCGGCCGTACCGCCCAGGCCGACGCGTTCGGGAACACCCCGGGGTCCCAGCTCGTGCCCGATCTGCGCGGCAAGGACATGATCTTCACGTTCATCGAGAGCTACGGGCGCAGCGCCGTCGAGGACCCGATCATGGCCCCCGGTGTCGACAAGACGCTGGACGACAGCACCCAGGCCCTGGCCAAGGCGGGCTTCCACGCCAAGAGCGGCTGGCTGACCTCGGCGACGTACGGCGCCAGCAGCTGGCTCGGCCACTCCACGTTCATGTCGGGCCTGTGGGTCAACAACCAGAACCGCTACCGCACGGTCACCGCGAGCGACCACCTCACCCTCACCGAGGCGTTCAAGAAGACCGGCGCCTGGAACACGGTCGGTGTCATGCCGGGCGTGCAGAAGGGCTGGCCCGAGGCCAAGTGGTACGGCCTGGACAAGGTCTACAACGCCTTTCAGCTGGGCTACAAGGGCCCGAAGTTCAGCTGGTCGACCATGCCGGACCAGTACACGCTGGAGCAGTTCCAGAAGCGGGTGCACGGAAAGAAGCACGACAAGCCGCTGACGTCGTTCGTCATCCTGACCTCCAGCCACCAACCCTGGGCGCCCATCCCCAAGATGGTGGACTGGGACCAGCTGGGCAACGGCTCGATCTTCGACTCCATCGAGAAGGCGGGGACCGAGCCGGCGGACATCATCGCCGACTCCACCCGGTCGAAGGAGGAGTACGGCAAGTCCATCCAGTACTCGGTGACCGCCCTGACCCAGTGGCTGGAGCGCTACGGCAACGACGACACCGTGCTCGTCTTCCTCGGCGACCACCAGCCGATCTCCCGCGTCAGCGGCAACCACGCCAGCCGTGACGTGCCGTGTGCGATCGTCGCCAAGGACCCGAAGGTGCTCGACAAGATCGCCGACTGGGGCTGGACGGACGGCCTTCGGCCCGCCCACAACGCCCCGGTGTGGAAGATGAGTTCGTTCCGCGACCGCTTCCTGACGGCGTACGGCTCGACCCCGAACCCGTCGAAGCACTGACCCCGGCCGCGCTCAGCCCCCGGACGTGTCCAGCTCCGCGTCCTCGCCGATCCCCGCGCAGTCGTACGGGTCCTTCAGCCAGCCGTCCGGCAGCACCACCCGGTTGTTGCCGGACGTGCGGCCGCGGGGCCCGTCGGAGCCCACCGGCCAGGCCTGGTCGAGGTCGAGCTCGTCCAGGCCCGCCCGCAGTTCCGCCTGCGACGACGTGATCGCGAGCCGCTTGCGCATCTCCGAACCGACCGCGAAACCCTTCAGGTACCAGGCCACGTGCTTGCGGAAGTCGATGACCCCACGCGACTCGTCGCCGATCCACTCGCCGAGGAGGGTGGCGTGCCGGACCATGACGTCGGCCACCTCGCGCAGCGTGGGCCGCGCACCGGATCCGTCGGGGCCTCCCGCACGCCCCTCGAAGGCCGCCACCAGATCCGCGAACAGCCACGGCCGGCCGAGGCACCCACGGCCCACGACGACTCCGTCGCACCCCGTCTCGCGCACCATCCGCAGCGCGTCCTCGGCCGACCAGATGTCGCCGTTGCCGAGCACCGGGATCTCCGGCACGTGCTCCTTCAGCCGTGCGATGGCGTCCCAGTCCGCGGTGCCGCCGTAGTGCTGGCCGGCCGTACGGCCGTGCAGCGCGACGGCCGTCACGCCCTCCTCGACGGCGATCCGCCCGGCGTCCAGGTAGGTGATGTGGTCGTCGTCGATGCCCTTGCGCATCTTCATGGTGACCGGCAGGTCACCCGCGCCGCTCACGGCCTCGCGCAGGATCGCCCGCAGCAGGTTGCGCTTGTACGGCAGCGCGGCCCCGCCGCCCTTGCGGGTCACCTTCGGCACCGGGCAGCCGAAGTTGAGGTCGATGTGGTCGGCCAGGTCCTCCTCCGCGATCATGCGGACGGCCTTGCCGACGGTCGCCGGGTCCACGCCGTACAGCTGGATGGAGCGCGGCCGCTCGGTCGCGTCGAACTTGATCAGCTGCATGGTCTTGTCGTTGCGCTCCACCAGCGCCCGGGTCGTGATCATCTCACTCACGAACAGGCCCTTGCCGCCGCTGAACTCCCGGCACAGTGTGCGGAACGGCGCGTTCGTGATCCCGGCCATGGGGGCGAGCACGACGGGGATCCGCACGTCGTGCGGACCGATCCGCAGCGCCGAGTCCGTCGTGGTCGGGTCAGTCGTGAGCGTGGACATTCCCCCATTGTCACGTACGCCGGCGGGTGCTCGGCACCCGTGATCGTGTAGCAGTCATTAGTTAACCGCACTATCGACATCGGCGTACGATGGACCCCATGCCCGAGCCCAGCCACCGACGACGTCTTCTGGTGCTCGCGATCTGCTGCATGAGCCTGCTGATCGTGAGCCTCGACAACACCGTTCTGAACGTCGCGCTCCCCTCCCTGCAGAAGGAATTGCACGCGAGCGTGTCGGGCCTGCAGTGGACGATCGACGCCTACACGCTGGTCCTGGCCTCGCTGCTGATGCTCTCGGGCTCGACGGCCGACCGCATCGGCCGCCGCAGGGTCTTCCAGGTCGGCCTCGTGATCTTCACGATCGGCTCGTTGCTCTGCTCCCTCGCCCCGAGCCTGGACTCGCTGATCGCCTTCCGCATGGTGCAGGCCGTGGGCGGCTCGATGCTCAACCCGGTCGCGATGTCGATCATCACCAACACCTTCACCGACCCCCGTGAGCGCGCCCGCGCGATCGGCGTGTGGGGCGGTGTGGTCGGCATATCCATGGCCGCCGGCCCGATCATCGGCGGGCTGCTGGTCGATTCGGTCGGCTGGCGCTCGATCTTCTGGGTCAATCTGCCCGTGGGTCTCGCCGCGCTGCTGCTGACCATCCTGTTCGTGCCCGAGTCCCGCGCTCCGAAGGCCCGCCGCCCGGACCCGGTGGGCCAGCTCCTGGTGATCGCCCTGCTGGGCTCCCTGACGTACGCGATCATCGAGGCGCCGGGCTCCTCCGCCGGACATGTCCTGGCCTTCGGTGCGGTCGCACTGGTCGCGCTGCTCACCCTGCTGTGGTACGAGCCCCGACGGGACGAACCCCTGATCGACCTGCGCTTCTTCCGCTCTGCACCGTTCAGCGGGGCGACGGTCGTCGCGGTCAGCGCGTTCGCGGCCCTCAGCGGCTTCCTGTTCCTGTCGACGCTGTATCTGCAGAACGTACGCGGTCTGGACGCGCTGCACGCAGGCCTGTGGATGCTGCCGATGGCCGTCATGTGCTTCGTGTGCGCCCCGGTCTCGGGGCGTCTCGTCGGCAGCCGCGGTCCCCGCTTCTCCCTCCTGACGGCCGGGATCGCGATGACCGCGAGCGGTCTGCTGTTCGCGGCGTTCGAGGCAGAGACGTCGAACGTCACGCTGGTGATCGGCTACGTCCTCTTCGGCCTGGGCTTCGGCTTCGTGAACGCGCCCATCACCAACACGGCCGTCTCCGGGATGCCCCGCGCCCAGGCGGGTGTGGCGGCCGCCGTCGCCTCCACCAGCCGCCAGATCGGCGGCACCCTGGGCGTCGCGGTGATCGGCTCGGTCCTGGCCTCGGGCGTGCACGCGGGTCCCTACCGGGAGGTCTTCGTCACCGCCGCCCGCCCCGGCTGGTGGATCCTCACGGCCTGCGGCCTCGCGGTCCTGGTACTGGGCGCCCTGACCACGGGCCGCTGGGCCCGCGGGACGGCCGAGCGTGCGGCGGACCGGCTGCAGACCGCGGAGGTGCGGGACGCGGCGGGAGTGGGCGCGTAGCGTCAGGCGGCCGGGCGCTCCCGCTTCAGGGCGATCGTCCGCAGCTGCTCGAGCCGCTTGCGCGTCGCCACGTCGGCCGGCGCCACATCACCATCCGCGCCCCGTTGTGCGGAACGGGCCACAGATCCGTGTGGTCCAGGGTCCGGTGATCCACGCGGGCGTTGAGGAACTGCTTGCGCTCGCCGAGGGACCTGACCACCTCGTGCCGTTTCCAGGCCTCCCGGAACTCGGCGTACTCGGTCATCAGCCGCGCCGGCTGACGCCTCGCGTCAAGTCGTCGTTCAAGAACCCCCATTGATCTTCCAGTTGCTGCACACTCCTTGCTGCGCAAGCGGACGGGTACTTCCTGGAGGCGTCATGCTGCAGATCAACACGAGCAAGGTCAGCCGCTGGGACCAGCACGGGCGCGAACACGTCGTGCGGGTACAGCGGGCCGGGGCGCAGCGCACGATCAAGTGCGACACGTGCGGCTGGCGCAAGAACGCCCAGTTCCTGCCGTGGCTGAAGGCGCAGGAGCACCTGGCGGAGGCACACCAGGCGACGGTGGATCCCGCGGACGACTAGTGCTGTGGCCGATCGGCCGCCCGCAGTCCCCGCAGCAGGAGATCGAGCACCGCGTCGAATTCCGCCTGTGCCTCGGGCCGTTTCCACGACCCCGCGTACGTGGGGTCGTGGAAACGGCCCGTCGCATGGAATACCGCGCGGGCCGCGACCTCGGGGTCGGTCACCACGAACGCGCCGCGTGTGATGCCGTCCCGGAGGATCTCCGTGAGCTGAGCGGTCAGTTCCTCGATGTGCTGATCCACGACCCGGCTGTTCTCCCCGGTCAGCACGCTGAACGTGGCGAACAGCTCGGGGTCGTCACCGGCCTTGCGGCGCTTGGCGTCGAACAGGGCGCACAGCCACTCCCGCAGCAGCGTCTCGGGGGCACGGTCCCTGCCGACGATCGCGAAGAGGGCCTCTGACGTACGGTCCAGCCATCTCTTGGTGACCGCCTCCCGCAGCGCCGCCTTCGTACGGAAGTGGCGGTACACGCTGCCGTGGCTGACGCCGAGCGCACGTGCCACGTCCACCACGGTGGCCTTGGCCGGTCCGTGGCGGCGCAGCACCTCCTCGGTCGCCTCGAGGATGCGCTCGGCGGTCAGGGTCTCGGTGGTCGGTGCCATGGCCCTGACGGTACCCGGCGACGGCGTCAGCGCTCGCTGTCGAGGTGCGTCATCTGGGCCGCGGGGTAGCGGTCACCGGCCGCCGCGTCCGCGGGCACAGCCGCCTCGATCGCCGCCAGATCGGCCTCGTCCAGGGTCACGGCCGTCGCGCCGAGCGCCTCCGACAGGCGTTCCCGGGTACGGGCGCCGACCAGCGGCACGATGTCCTCGCCGCGCGAGAGGACCCAGGCGATCGCGAGTTGCGCGACGCTCACGCCCTTCTGCTCGGCGATCTTCCGCAGCGCCTCCACCAGGCCGAGGTTGTGATCGAGGTTCTCGCCCTGGAAGCGGGGCGAGAAGGAGCGGAAGTCGTCTCCGGCCAGCTGCCGCTCGCGGGTGTAGTGGCCGGAGATCAGGCCGCGGGACAGCACACCGTACGCCGTGATGCCGATCCCCAGTTCACGAGTGGTGGGCAGGATGCGGTCCTCGATGGTGCGCGAGATGAGCGAGTACTCGATCTGCAGGTCCGAGATCGGGGCGGTGGCCGCGGCCCGGCGGATGGTGTCCGCGCCGACCTCGCTGAGGCCGATGTGCCGGACGTGTCCCTTCTCCACCAGCTCGGCGATCGCGCCCACCGTCTCCTCGATCGGGACGTCGGGGTCGAGGCGCGCGATCCGGTAGACGTCGATGTGGTCGACGCCGAGGCGCTGGAGGGAGTACGAGGCGAAGTTCTTCACGGCGGCGGGACGGCCGTCGTAGCCGACCCAGTTGCCGTCCGGGTCGCGCAGGGCACCGAACTTGACGCTGATCAGCGCCTGTTCGCGGCGGGCCGCGGGGGCGGCACGCAGGGCCTCGCCGATCAGCATCTCGTTGTGGCCCATGGCGTAGAAGTCGCCGGTGTCGAGCAGGGCCACGCCGGCCTCGAGGGCGGCGTGGACGGTGGCGATGGACTCGGCCCGGTCCGTCTCGCCGTAGAGCGCGGACATGCCCATGCAGCCGAGGCCGAGGGCGGAGACCCGGGGGCCGGTGGTGCCGAGGGTGCGGGTGTGCATGAGGAACTCCTTGGTATCCGTCAGGACGTCTGGCTCCAGCCTCGCATGACAGCTGACAGATTTCAATATTTGTCAGCTGTCACCTGCCGTGCGCCGCGTTTGCAGCCGACCTGACCCAGACCCATTGACGAAAGGTCTGGACCTCGAGCACTGTCATGCCTACGACACCTCACCGCACCCCCACCGGGAGGCCTCGCATGATCCGCCACAGGCTGCGCCTGCTCGCCCCCGCCGCGCTCACCGCGGCCGTCCCGGAGCGGACGGCGGCTACATGTCACCGAGCCTCGTCTCCCAGGCCTGGCGCCACTACGGCAGCTCGCTCAAGGGCCTGATGACCTGGTCGGTCAACTGGGACGGGTCGAAGAACTGGGCCTTCGGCGACAACGTGAAGTCCCTGCAGGGCCGCTGACGTCCGGCCGCACCCCTTCGGGGGGCGAAGAACCGCGCCGCGGGCGTCCAACCACCTGCGGGCCCCAACGCGAGGCGCAACAAAGACGCCGGGCGAGCCGGATCGATCCGGCTCGCCCGGCGTCCGGGCGTACGCGTGGCGTCCAGCGCGGCGACCGGAAAGGTTCACCGGCTCGCGACGCCCGGCAAACCCGTCCGGCCACAGCACTAGCAGCCGACGAGGCGGCCGGCCAGGTACCCCTCGATCTGGTCGAGCGACACGCGCTCCTGCTTCATCGAGTCACGCTCACGCACGGTCACCGCGTTGTCTTCGAGCGTGTCGAAGTCGACCGTCACGCAGTACGGCGTGCCGATCTCGTCCTGACGGCGGTAGCGGCGGCCGATGGCGCCCGCGTCGTCGAACTCGATGTTCCAGTTCTGGCGCAGCGCCTGGGCCAGGCCCTTGGCCTTCGGGGACAGCTCCGGGTTGCGGGACAGCGGCAGCACCGCGACCTTCACGGGGGCCAGGCGGTGGTCCAGGCGCAGCACCGTGCGCTTCTCCATCTTGCCCTTGGCGTTCGGCGCCTCGTCCTCGACATAGGCGTCGAGCAGGAAGGCCAGCATCGTGCGGCCGACACCGGCCGCGGGCTCGATGACGTACGGCGTCCAGCGCTCGCTCGCCTCCTGGTCGAAGTAGGAGAGGTCCTGGCCGGAGGCCTTGGAGTGGGCGCCCAGGTCGTAGTCGGTGCGGTTGGCGACACCCTCGAGCTCGCCCCACTCCGAACCGCCGAACTGGAAGCGGTACTCGATGTCGGCCGTGCGCTTGGAGTAGTGGGAGAGCTTCTCCTTCGGGTGGTCGTACCAGCGCATGCTCTCCTCGCGCAGGCCGAGACCCGTGTACCAGTTCCAGCGCTCCTGCATCCAGTACTCGTGCCACTTCTCGTCCTCGCCCGGCTTGACGAAGAACTCCATCTCCATCTGCTCGAACTCGCGGGTGCGGAAGATGAAGTTGCCCGGCGTGATCTCGTTGCGGAACGACTTGCCCATCTGCGCGATGCCGAACGGCGGCTTGCGGCGCGAGGTCTGCTGGACCTGGGCGAAGTTGGTGAAGATGCCCTGTGCGGTCTCAGGGCGCAGGTACGCGATGGAGCCGCTGTCCTGCGTCGGGCCGAGGTGGGTGGAGAGCAGACCCGAGAACTGCTTGGGCTCGGTGAACATGCCCTTGTTGCCGCAGTTCGGGCAGTTGATGTCCGCGAGGCCGTTCTCCGGCAGGCGGCCGTGCTTGGCCTCGTACGCCTCTTCCAGGTGGTCGGCACGGAAACGCTTGTGACAGGAGGTGCACTCGGTGAGCGGGTCGGTGAAGGTGGCGACGTGACCGGAGGCCACCCAGACCTCGGTCGCCAGGATCACCGACGAGTCGATACCGACGACGTCCTCGCGCGACGTCACCATGTAGCGCCACCACTGGCGCTTGATGTTCTCCTTGAGCTCGACACCCAGCGGTCCGTAGTCCCAGGCGGCACGCTGGCCGCCGTAGATCTCGCTGGAGGGGAATACGAAGCCACGGCGCTTGCTCAGGCTGACGATGGTGTCGATCTTGTCGGCGGCCACGATGCTCTCTTCATTACGACGACGGGCGACGAAGCGACTGCTTTGAGCATTGCTTCAGAGCGAATGCTTCAGGTTACCGGCGGGGGCTCCCCTCCAATCAAATCGGTATGGACCCTGAAGCGGATCCCCGGGTCGACCGAGTCCCGCCCGGAGAGCTTGTTGACAACGGTTTCCATGTTTGATGAAAATGACTGTCATGAACGCACGCCGACGCCTCATATCCGTGGCCGCCCTGACCGGGGTCACCGCTCTTACCCTCGCAGCGACCTCCGCCTGCTCCTCCTCGGGCGCCACGGCCGGTGACACCGGCACGTTCGACGTCGTCGCCTCGTTCTATCCCATGGCCTTCCTCGCCGAGCAGATCGGCGGGAAGCACGTCCACGTGACCAGTCTGACCCAGCCCGGTCAGGAGCCGCACGACCTGGAGATCAGCGCCAAGCAAACCGCGCAGCTCCAGGAGTCCGACGCGGTGCTCTACCTCAAGAACCTCCAGCCCTCCGTCGACGAGGCGGTGGCCCAGTCCGAGGTCAAGACCAAGATCGACGCCGCCTCCCTGACCACCCTGGAGGAGCACGGCAACGAGGTCGGCGGGCACGCGGCCGCCCACGACACTCAGAAGGGGGAGGAGGACTCCGGTGGCAAGGACCCCCACATCTGGCTCGACCCGGTGCGCTACGCCGAGGTGGCCAAGGGCGTCGGCAAGGCTTTCGAAAAGGCGGACCCCAAGCACGCGGACACCTACAAGGCCAACACGGACGTCGTGGTCAAGAAGCTCGACGCCCTCGACTCGCAGTTCGCTGAAGGGCTGAAGAACACCAAGAGCAAGGTCTTCATCACCACCCACGCCGCCTTCGGCTACCTCGCCGAGCGCTACGGCCTCACCGAGGAGGCCGTCAACGGCCTGGACCCCGAGTCCGAGCCCAGCGCCGCCCGCGTCCGGGACCTTGAGACGACGGCGAAGGCCGACGGTGTCACGACGGTCTTCTACGAGACGCTCGTCAGCGACAGGACCGCGAAGACCATCGCCAAGGACGCGAACCTCGTCACCGACGTCCTCGACCCGATCGAGGGCATCACGTCGAAGTCCCGCGGCAAGGACTATTTCTCGGTCCAGGAGGCGAACCTCAAGGCGCTGCAGACGGCCCTGGGCACCAAGTGATCATTACGGAGGACGATATGACCGAGCCCGCCATAGCCCTGCAGGGCATCCGCGCCGACCTCGGCTCGCGCCCCGTCCTGCGCGGCATCGACCTCACCGTGCACCGCGGTGAGGTCGTCGCGCTGCTCGGGGCGAACGGCTCCGGCAAGTCGACGGTCGTGCGCAGCATCATCGGCCAGGTGCCGCCGAGCGCGGGCGAGATCGCACTGTTCGGCACCCCGCTGCGCCGTTTCCGCGACTGGCGGCGCGTCGGGTACGTCCCGCAGCGCACCACGGCGGCGGGCGGGGTGCCCGCCACGGTGACCGAGGTGGTCTCTTCCGGCCGGCTCTCCCGGACCCGCTTCGGCGTCCTGCGCAAGGCCGACCACGAGGCCGTACGACGGGCCCTGGAGCTGGTCGGGCTGGCGGACCGCGCCAGGGACTCCGTCGACGCGCTCTCCGGGGGCCAGCACCAGCGTGTGCTGATCGCCCGCGCGCTCGCCTCCGAGCCCGAAGTGCTGATCATGGACGAGCCGATGGCCGGCGTGGACCTGGCGAGCCAGGAGGTGCTGGCGAAGACGCTGAAGGATCAGGTGGCCTCCGGCACGACCGTGCTGCTGGTGCTGCACGAACTGGGCCCACTCGAACCGCTGATCGACCGCGCCGTCGTCCTGCGCGACGGCTGCGTGCTGCACGACGGACCGCCCCCGAAGGCCGTGGGGCAACATGCCCTGCCCGGCCACGACCATGTGCACCCGCATGCGACGGCGGGCGCCGCACCGAGCCGTACGGGACTGCTGAGCTGATGGACTTCCTGAACTACGCCTTCATGCAGCGGGCCCTGCTCGCCGCCTTGCTGGTCGGCATCACCGCACCGGCCGTCGGCATCTACCTCGTGCAGCGCCGCCAGGCCCTGATGGGAGACGGCATCGGCCATGTGGCGATGACGGGCGTCGGCCTCGGCTTCCTCCTGTCCACCTCCCCGGTGTGGATGGCGACGGCCGTCTCCGTGATCGGCTCGGTCCTGATGGAACTGATCCGCCGATACGGCAGGACCCGCGGCGACATCGCGCTCGCCATGCTCTTCTACGGCGGCATGGCCGGCGGCGTGATGTTCATCAACCTCGCGCCCGGCGGCTCGAACGCCAATCTGACGTCGTACCTGTTCGGCTCGCTCTCGACGGTCTCGCAGTCGGACGTCGTGACGATCTGCCTGCTGGCGGCCTTCGTCGTCCTGGTCACCCTGGGCCTGCGCCGCCAGCTCTTCGCGGTCAGCCAGGACGAGGAGTTCGCGCGGGTCACGGGCCTGCCGGTGCGCGCGCTGAACCTGCTGACAGCGATCACGGCGGCCGTGACGGTGACGGTCGCGATGCGGGTGGTGGGTCTGCTCCTGGTCTCGGCCCTGATGGTCGTCCCGGTGGCGGCGGCTCAGCAGCTGGGCCGCAGCTTCGCGGCGACCTTCGCGATCGCCGTCGCCATCGGCGTGACCGTGACCCTCGGCGGCACCGTCACGTCGTACTACCAGGACGTGCCGCCCGGCGCGACGATCGTGCTGCTGACGATCGCAGCATTCGTCGCGCTGACGGCTCTGGCCACTCCGCTGGCCCGCCGCCGCGCCCGGGCACTCGCCGCCGCGCAGCCTGCCGGGGACCCGGCGGAGTGCGCGATTCCAGGCACCAGGGGGGCCGCCGACGAGGTCGGCGTCTGACCGCGCACAGCCCGGACTGGCACAATGACCGGGCAAGGCGCAGACGTGAGGAGGCAACGGTGACGACCGCCGGCCAGCCCGTACGGGGACGATCCACTCGCCAGCGTGCCGCCGTGGCTGCGGCGCTCGACGAGGTCGACGAGTTCCGCAGCGCGCAGGAGCTCCACGACATGCTGAAGCACAAGGGCGACTCGGTGGGCCTGACGACGGTCTACCGCACGCTGCAGTCCCTCGCCGACGCCGGTGAGGTCGACGTCCTGCGCACGTCCGACGGGGAGTCCGTCTACCGCCGCTGCTCGACGGGCGAGCACCACCACCACCTGGTCTGCCGGGTCTGCGGCAAGGCCGTCGAGGTCGAGGGCCCGGCGGTGGAGAAGTGGGCCGAGGCGATCGCCACGGAACACGGTTACGTCAACGTCGCCCACACGGTGGAGATCTTCGGCACGTGCGCCGAATGCGCGAACGCCGCCACCGAGGACTGACGAGCGGCAGGGCGGCGGCGCGGCGGTCTCAGGGCAGCATGTCGCCCCGGTTCACGCAGTCGTAGGAGCCGTCGTCGTTGCGCCCCACACTGTCGTACGACCAGCAGTGCAGCATCGGGGCGAGCGTCCACATCCGCAGCGCCATGAGAGCTCCGAGGACGACGACGGCCGCCCACCGCGCGTACGACCGCCGTCCGGCGAGCACCAGTCCGCCGGCGGCGAGCAGTGCCGCGAAGGCGAGCAGGTAGACGACCAGCGGCGCCAGGTTCTCCCGCAGCCCCGGGAACGACTCCATTTCGATCGTGCAGGCGAAGCCGAGGAGCACGACGAGCACCGCGAAGGCGAAGACGGCGGCGGCCGCGCAGCCACGGGCGACCCGTGAGGCGCGGGTCGCCCTCATACGCGGGTGAGGTGCTGGTCGAGTATCGCGCGGAGGCGGTCGACGTCGGCGGGGTGCTGAGCTCCGCGCTTGGGCAGGATCGTCAGACCAGTGGCGTTCTTGTCGGCGCTCAGCAGGACGAACAGCCCCGGGGTCTCCCGGTAGCGGGGCTGCATGGTCCAGTTGACGTTGACCGTGCTGTTGTCCGTGGTCACGGTGAGGCCCGTGTCCGCGACCGAGGCACGGAAGGTGCCCTGCCGCTGCGCGAACCGGAACAGCTGGCGCCCCTGCATCCAGGGCTGGAGCAGCAGCAGGACGACGACCAGCGCCATCCAGCCGACGAGCCCCCGGTCCACATGGCTGCCGGTGAGCGCGAGCAGCGTCTCCATGAAGAGCGCGAACAGGACGCAGACGAACGCCACCTTCCGCAGCTTGCCCGCCCTGCTGGCCCCGGCACGCGCGCGCAGCGCCGTCGCGTAGTCCCTCGCGACCGGCTTGTACACCAGTTCAACAACGTCCTGCGTGGCATCCCGCCCCATGTCCATGACCATGAGGCGGGATCCTAGCGAAGGGACTCAGCCCTCCTGCCGCCCCTCCATGGCCAGGAGTTCCTCGTTCGGGATGGCGCCGCCGAAGCGGCGGTCGCGGGAGGCGAACTCCAGGCACGCGCGCCACAGATCACGCCGGTCGAAGTCCGGCCACAGCACGTCCTGGAAGACCATCTCGGCGTAGGCGCTCTGCCAGAGAAGGAAGTTGGAGGTGCGCTGCTCGCCGCTCGGCCGCAGAAACAGGTCCACGTCCGGCATGTCCGGGTAGTACAGGTGCTTCGCGAGGGTCTTCTCCGTGATCTTCGCGGGGTCGAGCCGCCCCGCCTTCACATCCTCGGCCATCGCCTGCGCGGCGTCCGCGATCTCGGCACGGCCGCCGTAGTTCATGCAGAAGTACAGCGTCAGCAGGTCGTTGCCCTTGGTCTGCTCCTGGGCGACCAGGAGCTCCTTGGCCACCGACTTCCACAGCCTGGGCATCCGGCCCACCCAGCGCACCCGGACGCCGAGTTCGTCGAGCTCGTCACGGGTCTTGCGGATGAAGTCACGGTTGAAGTTCATCAGGAAGCGCACCTCGTCGGGCGAGCGCTTCCAGTTCTCGGTGGAGAAGGCGTACAGGGAGATGTTCCCGACGCCCATCTCGATCGCGCCCTGCAGCACGTCCAGCACCCGCTCGGCGCCGACCTTGTGCCCCTCGGTGCGCGGCAGCCCCCGCTCCTTGGCCCACCGGCCGTTCCCGTCCATGACGATCGCCACATGGTTCGGGACCAGTTCGCCGGGGAGCTTCGGCGGCCGGGCCCCGGACGGGTGCGGCTCCGGCGTCTTGTACTCACGGCGCTGGCGCCCCAGGAACCCGCGTACGGCCATGTGCTTCTCGTCTCCCTCGATCTCTCAGGTCGCTCTACTGTTCCACGTACCGCAGCGAGCGCAGTCCGCGCTCCAGGTGCCAGTGCAGGTACGCCGACACCAGCCCGCTGCCCTCCCGGACGTACCGCGGCTCGCACGCGTCCGCGGTCTCCCAGTCCCCCGTCAGCAGCGCGCCGAGCAGTTCGAGGGCCCCAGGCGAGGGTACGACGCTGCCGGGCACCCGGCAGTCGCCGCAGACGACCCCGCCCGAGGCCACCGAGAAGAACCGGTTCGGCCCGGGCATACCGCACTTCGCGCAGTCGCTGAAACTGGGCGCGTAGCCGTTGACGGCGAGGGAGCGCAGCAGGAAGGCGTCGAGGACGAGATGCGGCGCGTGCTCGCCGCGGGCGAGGGTCCTGAGTCCTCCGACGAGCAGCAGATACTGCTGGACCGCCGGCTCGCCCTCGTGATCGGTGAACCGCTCGGCGGTCTCCAGCATGGCGGTCCCGGCGGTGTAGCGCGCGTAGTCCGTCACGATCCCGCCCCCGTAGGGAGCGATGGTCTCGCTCTGCGTGCACAGCGGCAGCCCACGCCCCACCAGTTCGCTCCCGCGCGCGAAGAACTGCACGTCCACATGCGAGAAGGGCTCCAGCCGGGCCCCGAACTTCGACTTGGTCCGCCGCACTCCGCGGGCCACGGCGCGCACGCGTCCGTGACCGCGCGTGAGCAGCGTGATGATCCGGTCCGCCTCACCCAGCTTCTGGGTGCGCAGCACGATGCCGTCGTCGCGGAACAGACTCATGGACCCATTCTCGCGTACGGAGTCAGCGCGCGTGGTCGGGGTCGTAGATGGCGTCCCACGGTGCCAGGTGCCAGGGGCTGGCCCGGTCCGCCGGGTCGAGCAGGGCGCGCAGATGTGCGTCCGCGACGGCCTGCGAGTCGGGAAGGTCCGCCTCCGGGATCCCCCGCAGCCCGTCCCGCCAGACCTTGCGCCCCAGCAGGTAGTGGTCGGCGTACTCGTGCCAGGAGGCGTATGTCTTCGCAACCGTCGGCACGATGTTCTTCAGTGCGGTCCAGGCGTCGGCCTCGCCGATCATCCCGCAGCCGAAGCCGCGGCGGGTGATGTCGACGTACAGGGCCGCGTCCCAGGCCAGCGGAGAGACACCGACGAGCTGATGGGCGCGCGCCCGGTAGCCGGTGCGCGCCAGCCGGTCGAGCCGGCCGATCAGCTTCTCCCGCGAGGTGATCTCCCACTGGTCGGCCAGCCACCGCCGGGCCGCGTCGTCGTCGATCCGGGTGAACGGGTACAGGGTGGTCCGCGAGGCGTTCCGGTCCCGGCTGACCGGCGCGCTCAGTGACACCATCCACAGTTGGTGCATCGTGAGCGGGACGGGGTACCGGCGCTCGGCCCGCGGCCTCCTCCATCGCATCAAGCTCCACAAGGCCATGCGCCCGCAGCCTACGTCATGCCCCGCACGACCTCACGGGGTCCGGGGACCGACTGCTTCAGGGGACCTCGCCGCGGCTGCGGGCGTTCGCGTACGCGGTCGCCGCCCTCAGGCGCTCCTCCTGGGTCGCGCTGCGCACGGCCTCCGGCTCCACGTCCCATTCCTTGCCCCCGCCGTACGGTCTCAGCTGTACGTACGGACCCTCGTGCCCCATCACCACACCCACCCGCCCGCTACGGATGTCGACGGCGTACGAACCGATCGGCGGCTTCTGCATCACACCCCCGCGGCCCGCTGCGTGTGGAGGGCCGCCATGAGCCGGGCAGCGAAGTCGACACGACAGCCGCCCGGTTCGAGGAGCGGACAGCGGGTCCCGTGCGTGGAACCCGCCGGATCGAGCCGGAGCGACGGCACCATGGTTCCCGCGTCTGCGAGCTCCGCCCGCGATTGCCTCACTGTCTCCTCCGCCTCTTCGACGCAGCGCGCCGAGTGTCGTCCCCCCGAGTGGTACGTGTACTGCAGCCACCCTGCTGCCCGGCCCACGCGGCTTTTACTCTTCGCATCACCCCTGTGACGCTGTGCATATACACTCGGCAGGTGCCTGCGCCCTACAAGTGCAGGGCAACACAGGGGCGTTGAGCCGTGGCCAACGGTGCGCACCAAGCGGCCAGGGCGTGTCGATCGGCCGCCCGGGCGCGCTGCGCCTGGTCGTCGCATCGGGAGTGTTCGCGCCGGTGTGTGCCCTGATCGGCATGGGTCTGGGCGCACTGATCCGGCACAGCGCGACGACCATGGTGGTCAACGTCGTCGTTCTGTTGTTCCTGCCCTCGTTCACCACCGACCGCTACCACTGGCCGGCATGCGTCAGGAACGCCCTGTCCTTCAACGCCTGGCACCGGCTCGTCGACGTGACCTACGGACATGAGCCGTTCACGCTGACTCCCCGCTGTCCGACGACGCTGACGGGCGGCCGGATCGTGTTCGGTGTGTGGGCGCTCGCGGCGGCCGTCGTCGCGGTGGTCGCCGTGGGCCGCCGCTGCGTGTGACGCGGTCCATGGCGTCGGTCCAGCGTCGCTTCGGGACCGTGCGACGTTCCCGTTCGGGTGCTCGGGGGCACCGATGCGATCTTTCGTGCCGCAACAGGGCCAGGTGCGCGGCGGTGAGCGCCAGGAGAATGCCGATGTTGACCAGGGCCGCCACGTGCAGTCCGTCCGTGAACGCCGTCCGGGCGAGTGCGAGGAGGTCACCACCGAGCCGCCCGGGCAACCGGCCGGCCACCTCGGTGGCGCCGCCGAGGGTCGCGCGTGCGGCCCCGGCCGCGTCGGGCCCGACGCCGTCCGGAAGGGCGTCGCCGCTCAGCTTCGCGCGGTACACGGCGGCGGCGACGGACCCGGCGACGGCCACGCCCAGCGCCTCGCCCAGGTTCGCGCCGGTCTCCCCGATGCCCGAGGCGTTGCCGGCGCGTTCGGGCGGAGCACTGCTGATGATGACGTCGTTGGTGAGTGCGAGCGCCGCCTGCACTCCGAAGGACATGACGGCGAAGCCGATGACGACGAGGCCCGGCCCGGACGTCGTGTCCGCCCGGGTGAGCAGCACCAGCCCCGGCACGGCCAGCAGGAAGCCGCCCGCCATGACCCGTCCCTGGCTCGTCCGTGCCGCCGCGAGGGGCGCCAGGAGCGCGCTCACCACGCCCGCCAGCACCGCGGGCAGCGTCCACAGACCGGTCGTCAGCGGGGACAGTCCCAGCACCAGCTGAAGGTACTGCAGCAGCAGGAACTGGATCCCGGTCACCGCGAAGAGCCCCAGGGTCAGCCCACCCAGCGAGACTCCGAAGGCCGGTCGGGTGAAGAGGCGGAGGTCGAGCATCGGATCGGCGAGTCTCAACTGCCTGCGCACGAAGACCGCGCCGAGACAGAGTCCCACGGCGAGGCCGAGCAGCGGCACCGTGCGGACACCTTGCTGGGCGATCTGTTTGAAGCCGTAGACCACTGGCAGCACCGTGGTGATGGACAGGACGACGCTGACCGGATCCAGGCGGCCGGCCCCCGGATCGCGGTACTCGGGCAGCAGCAGCGGACCGGCGACGAGCAGGACCAACCCCACCGGCACACCGAGCAGGAACACCGAGCCGTACCAGAAGTGCTCCAGGAACAGCCCGCCGATCAACGGGCCGATCATCCCGCCGATGCTGAAATTGGTCATCCAGACCGCGACCGCCACCCGCCGCTGTCCCGGGTCACGGAACATGTTGCTGATGAGGGAGAGCGTCGAGGGCATCAAAGTGGCCCCGGCGACACCCAGCAGGGCGCGCGAGGCGATGAGCATCCCCACGCCGGACGAACAGGCGGCAAGCACGGAGGCCGCGGCGAACGCGGCGGCACCGATCAGCAGGAGCCTGCGGCGCCCGATCCGGTCACCGAGCGTTCCCATCGTGGCGAGGAAGCCGGCGACCATGAAGCCGTAGATGTCGACGATCCAGAGCAGTTCCGTACCGCTCGGGTGCAGTCGCTCGCTGATGTGGGGCGCGGCAAGGTGCAGCACGGTCATGTCGAGACCGATGAGCATGGTCGGCAGCGCGAGGACCGCCAGGCCGGTCCATTCCCGGCGCCCGGCCCGTATCGGAACGCCTCCGCCGCCGTGTCGACGCACCATCGGGGTCAACCTGCCGCACAGGAGGAGACCAGCGCGTCCCGGCATTCCTCGAGCAGGCGGCGCACCGCATACGTGACCTGACGGTCCAGCGCCTCGGCAGGCGTGAGCCATACGGCCGAGCTGCCCTCCGGGCCGAGGTGCACCGCGAGGTCCGCGTCCACCTCGCCGGCCGTCCGGTAGACGTGCCACAGATGGGCGTCAGCCCCTCGACGGCAACCGTCACCGGGTACCGGAATCCTGGTCAGGTGCTCGAGCCGCTCGTCGGCGATGCCTGTCTCCTCCCGCAGTTCGCGCTCCGCCGCGCCGCCGGGCCGCTCATCGCACTCGACGTGCCCGGCGGGGATCGTCAGGCCGAAAGGGAACGCCGTACGGTCGAAGAGGAGGATGCGCCCACGGATGTCGCGGACGAACACGCCCGCCGTTTCGTGCCAGTACTCGCCCTCGGCATCCGTCCACCACCGGACCGCCGGATCCAGCACCAGCGCCCGGTCGGCGGCGTGGCCGCAGGCCAGGCAGGTGCAGTGCCGGCGCCCACCGGCGGTACGCCACTGGACCGACTCGCTGCGGCAGCGCAGACAGTAGTGGTGCACGGCGCCGTCGTTCAGCGCGTGCGGGGGAAGGAAGTCCAGCTTCATGCCTCACTCCCGGAACTCCGGAACTCAACCGTCTCGGGCGCCCCGTCACGGGGCCCGGCGGCCCGACGGCACGGCCTCGCGCGGCGGGCCATCCAGGTACCCACCGCGCGAAGCCCGGGTGCGTCGGACCCGGCGGACCGTCAGGTCTCCAGGCCGAACCGGGAGAACAGCTCCTTGTCGCCGGCGACATAGGAGGTGTCGGTGATCACCGTCTGGTCGGACGGGCCCCGGCTGCACATGCACATGTGCCGGCCGGTGGAGACCACCCGCACGGCGCGCGCACCGCCCGAGTTCATGATCTCCTCGGCGACGTCCTTCACGAGGTGCTCCTGGATCTGGAACCTGCGGCTGAACGCCTGCACCAGCCGGGGGAACTTGCCGAGACCGAGGATCCGGTCGCCGGGCACGTACGAAATCGCCACCTTCCCGTAGAAGGGGAGGAAATGGTGCGCACAGATCGAGTAGTAGTTGATGTCGTGGACGCGGACCACGCCCGCGTGCTCACCCTGGATCTCGACCGTGGTCTTGAGGATCGTCGATGTGTCGATCTCATAACCGCTCAGCAGTTGACGGTAGGCGCGGACGATGCGGGGTTCGCACTCCGGTTCCCGATACCAGTCGAGCGCGCGTTTGTCGGTAGTGACGTTCTCTTCAAGCCACTCGGCGATGCTGCTCACGAGACACCTCCTGACGGACGGATTTGCGCGTTTGCTGCTGCATTCAGGTATGCCTGTGGCTGATTCCGCACAAGTGGATCTCCGAGGAATCTCCGTCCTCGTACTCGAGCCGGGTGCTCGCGCCGCTCGCGGGGCCACCCCCTAGTTCCGCTCCACCGGAACCTCATGCGAGCGCACATGTGCTTTGAACAGCAGCTTTGCGCTGACGTTGCAATGCTGCCCGGGGGGTCCAGACCCAGCAACTCGTCAGAGGTGTACGGGTGACACGTCACTCTCTCGGACCTTCCCCGCCTCCACGCAGGGCGGGTTCACCGTAAGGCTTTGAAAAGACCGTAAAGACGAAGAAGGGCGAGAAGAGAACGGCGACGCGCTGCGGCCGGTCAGCCGGACGTCGCGGTCGGTTGGGGCGCGGGGTCCGGATCCGCGGGCTCCGTGGCCTCCCAGAGCACGTTGAAGCGGTTGACGCGCTCCGCGACGTGCTCTCGGGTCATCTTCAGCGTCGTCTTGGCGGGCATGACCTCGACGTCCGGCTCGGTTTCGTGGGACAGCTCCCCGTCGAAGATGACGAAGTCGTTGAGCGGGGTCACCTGCGCGGGCGGCGGCAGCAGCGAACGCACCGCGATACGGGCGTCGATACCGAACTCGCGGTGGCGCTCGCAGAGCTGCTCAAGGCTCGGGGTGCGGTCCTCGGGCCTGCTGACCAGAAACAGCCGCCGCACCACGACACCGCGCTGCGTGATCGCCCTCTCCTGCGCCTTCAGATACCGGTTCGCGGGCTCGCTGAACCAGAAGTCGCGGTCCACCGAGGTGCTGGTGGCATACACCGTCTTCTTGGCGCAGGTGGTGAGGTCGATCAGCCAGTCATGGTTCTCACCCGGACAGTCGGCGCTGCCGTTGCTGAGGCTCTCCATCAGCGAGGCGAGCCGCCCGATCTCCTCCTGGGCGAAGGTCTTGACGATCTCCGAACCGTGCTCGCCCACCTGTGTGTACTTGCGGGCCAGCCGGGTCACGCCGTCCGAGCGCAGCACCGAACGGTCCACCTGGCTGAACAGCTCCGTCGCGTCGTTGATCTTGGAGAAGCTCTCGTCGACCGCCCTGCGCATCTGCTCGTGATGGCTCGCCAGACTGTCACGCATATCCCGGATACGCCTCTTCTGGCTCGCCTCCATGGCCTCCAGGCGCTGCTCGAACTCCACGAGGTACTGGATGATCAGTGCCGAGCCGCCGAGGACGACGGACACGGTCAGCTGCCACACCTGGTTCTTGTCCTGGTCCAGGACGTTGGTCAGCACATAGGTGCAGGCGGCCACTAAGACGGTCAGCAGGGTCTTGCGGAGAAGTTTGGGTATGCGCTGCTCCTCCCGCTGCGGCACGGTCCTGACGTCCCCTGTCGATGCTCCGCTCATATCGGCCTCCCCCGTCGGGTGTCTCGTTCGTGCCGCCCTTCAGCGTGTGCTCAGCGCCTCGTGCAGCAATGGAATGGCCTGGACGGCCAGTTGGTCGCGGATGCGCTGGACCAGGGTCTGCCACTGGCGGGTGAACCCCGGCTCCCGTTCCAGCACGTCCCACAGATGGCTCAGTGTGCGCTCCACGTGCGCCCGCGGCATCCACAGATGCAGCAGGTGGTCGACGGCCGGGCGAAGCGCCAGGACGGCGGAAGGACCGTCCACGGCGCCGAGCCGGCTGTTGTCCAGCATGTGCACGAGGGTCGTGAGCAGCCAGTCGTGCCGCGCGAGGTCCTCGCACACACCCGCGGCCGCGGCCGCCGGGATCTCCTCCGGCAGCCGCAGCTCCACGGTCCGCAGCCCCTCCTCGGCCAGGGTGAAGCGCTCGAGCGACGGCCCTTCGCCCCCAGGGGTGCGCCGCACGACCCAGCGCAGATGGGTGCGCCGGGACTTGAAGGGCGCCTTGTGGTCGAGCAGCGGATGCCGCAGCAACTGGGCGAGCAGCCCCTCGGCGATCATCCCGAGGTCCAGTTCGCCGCGCGTGCTCCCGCGCAGGACGCCTTCCGCGGTGGCCTGCGCGGGGAGTTTCCCGAAGGGTTCGACCAGCCCCGGGCGTACCAGATAGTGGCCCCACGGGCGGCGCGTGTCCGGGCCGGCGGCCGGGACGCTGAAGTACGCGGTGGCCTGCAGGACACGGCCCTCGGTGAGCGCGGCCCGGGAGGCCACCGTGCCGACGGCGCGCACCTTGGCGCCGTTGGCGGTGGGCAGCCTGCAGTCCACGCCGGTGAGCGCCTCGGGCGAGAGCGCGTAGAGATTCGGCCGCTCGGACACGCTGACCTGTTCATCGGCGCGCAACCTCAGCAACTGGGCGGCCGCCCGGCCGTCCAGCGCCTGGAAGGACGGAAGCAGACAGGTGCGCGTCTCGCCGCAGACGAGGACCGGACGCGCCGTCTGCCCGGGGACCGCCATCTCACGTCCCTTCGGGCGAGAAGGCATCGGTTGGCTCTTCGTAGAAGACGTACGTGGCGCGCTGCGCGACCGCGGCCGGGACCGCGGCCCCCTCGCGGGAGGAACGCTCGGCGACCTGCCGCAGGGCGCCGGAGTCGACGTCGACCTGATCGAGGATGAGCCGGACGGCGTCCTCCACGGCCAGGAAGCGGTTCGGCATAAGCGTGCAGGTGCGGTACGCGCTGAAGGGCGCCGCGGAGGCGTTGAGCTGGAACAGCGGAGGCATCAGATCCCAGTCGTAGGGGAAGTCGCCGCCGTTCCAGGGGCGCGGGGTCAGCACCGGCGCGCCGAGGTGGCGCAGCAGGCCGAGGCGGGCCAACTGCCAGACGGCGGCGAGGAACGGACAGGACCACAGGCGCTGTCCTTCCTTCTCCGACCATAACTCGACGTCCATGAACACCGAGTGGTTGCGGGCCGCGGTCTCCTGGGGCGGCTGCCAGCCGGTGACTTCCCCCATGGCGCTGCGCGACGTCGGGGTCCGCTGCCCGTTGGCGAGCCAGCCGGTCCGGCTGACCGGCGGGCGGGAGCCGTAGCTGCCGGGCGGCGGCGACTCGACGAGCCGGTGCATCACGGATTCGGCCAGCTCGATCTTGTCCGCGACCGCGCAGCCGGACTCACGCGCGAGGTAGTCGATGACCAGACCGGCCCGCTCGGCCTCCGCCAGCACCACGGGGACGAGTGCGGCGGGGGTGGAGAAGCGCGTGAAGTAGTCGTCGATGAGGAAGCAGGTGCTGATGCGGGGCCGTTTGCCGCCGGTGCGGCGAGCGGCGGCGGCGCGGGCCGCGTCCACCCAGATCCGTACCTCGGCGAAGTGCTCGCGCAACCGCTCGGGACCGGCTTCGAAGTCCTCCATGTAGAGGTGACCCAGCTCCAGCGAGAGGTGGGAGAGCGGTACGGACTGGGTGCGGGGCTGCGCGGTGGTCTCCTGGAACACGGCTTCCGTCACGCCTGCTCCCAGTACTTGTCGTCGGTCAGCCGGACGGCCAGGTCACTGAGTGCCTCCCAGGTCTCCCTGGTGGCGATCTGACTGTCGAGCACGTCCTCGTCGGTGATGAGCTGTTCGCGCCACTGCAGCACGGGCTCCAGGGGCACGGAGCCGAGGACCTGTGTGTATCCGATGCCGAGGGTGGAGGACATCTGCTTGAGATCGCGGTCGCACTCGCGCATCCACGCCGACTGAGTGGCCGAGACCTGCGACCACAGCGGCGACTCGGGATCGGGCACGGCGGCCCGCACGAAGCGGATGACGCTGCGCAGCGCGTCCTCGTCGTGGCCGCGGGCCACACCGCCGGCGACGATGCCGCGCTTGCCGAAGACCAGGCTGGCCGCGGCCGCCACATGCTGGCGGGTCCAGCGGTGGAAGACGAGCCAACGGAAGTCCACGCCACGCATCTCACGCTGCGAGGTGGCCTCGAGCACCATGTCGACGGCGTAGCTGCGGCCCGCGCTGAGGTCGACGACGATCAGGTCGAACTCACTGTTGAGCCGGAGCAGGAGGTCGACGCAGCGGCGCAGGTTCTCTTCGCTGGTGGCGAACTCGCCGCCGCTGAGATCGCCGGGCATCAGCACCAGACGCCCGGAGCCGGGAGGCCGGTTGCGCAGCACCCGGTGCTCGGTGTCCGACCAGACGTCGATGCGGACCGGTTCGCTCACCTCACCGATCAAGTACGAGTGCAGACCGCGGTCCTCGGCGGCCTGACGGGCGCCGGGGACGTCGAAGACGGCGGCCGCGGTGGGCGAGCCGAAGTCGAAGTCGAGGTAGCACACGTCATCACCGGCCAGCGCCCGGTGGTAGGCGAGGTTGGCGCTGGTGACGGAGCGGCCTGTGCCTCCCTTGTCGGAGGCGGCGAAGACGAGCACCAGTCACACCCCCTGGGCCGCGGCTTCGCGGGCCCGGGCGAGGGCGTCGAGCTGTCCGAGCACGTCGAGCGTCAACGCGCACGCGGTGCCGGGCTGATCGTCGACGAGCTTCCGGGCGCGGCGCAACTTGACCTCGATACTCCTGAGTTCCATCCCGCGGTTGCCCTCGGAGGCGGGCGCGGGCTCCATCTGCTCGTTGCCGAGGAGGTGGGCCGACTCGCTGAGCAGCGCCCGGGCGAGTTGGGTCAGTTCCAGGCTGCGGATCGGCGGCTGGTGGTACATCTGGTGGACCTGGACCATCACCTCGGTGACACGCTCGGTGACGCTCCATGACACCGGTCCCTCGGAGACCGGGGATTCGGGATAGGCGGCGTGGACGTTGTCCCACAGACCGGCCCCCTCGCCGTCACGGATCCGGCGCCGCCACACATGGCCGAAGATGTCCTCGGCGAGTCTGAGCAGCCGGTCGTGCGAGCCGAGGTTACGTGAGAGCGTGCACAGCTGGATGGTCCGCTTGAGCAGCTGTGCGGAGAAATCCGTCATGGTCCACTGCATGGGCGGACCGATACGCTCGCTGCCCTGCAGCGGCAGGGTGACGCCGGGGTTGTGCAATTGGACCATGGGGTCGTCGCGCGTCATGCGGCTGGTGATACGGCCGCGCTCGGCGAGGCGTTCCATGACGCTGACGGTGCGGGTCAGGTCGTCGTCGGTGGCCCTGCGCCGCATCAGGTCGTGGACGAGGATGGCGGCGACGGAGAGGGAGAAGTACTCGGACTCCAGCTTCTGACCGGTGGTGCGCCAGGGGATGTCCTCCAGGGGCCAGCGGTCGCTGTCGAAGCGCGCGATGCCGGACCAGAACTGCTGCGTGATCTCCCAGCGCAGTCGTAATGCCTCGGCCAGCTTCTGCTGTTCGGAGTTGAGCAGGCCGAGGGTGAGGGTGCGGTCCGAGAACAGGTCCTGGATGCCGTCGAGGGCGACGACGGTGAAGTACAGGGAGGGCACCGGGTCGGCGACACCGACGGGCTGGGGCCCGATCTCCTCGTCGGTCTCCACCTCGGGCGCGTCCTTGACGATGCTCCAGCCCCAGCCGCACTCGAAGAGCTGGCTCTCGTCCTTGAGGCCCTCCTGGACGTCGACACCGAGGACGAAGCTTTCGACGATGGCGGCGCGCAGTGCCCGGAAGCGGCGCTGGAACTTCTGCAGCACATGCCGCTGCGACAGCCGTCCCTGGCCCAGCAGTTCGCAGAGCATACGGCCCTGGGAGGAGTCGGTGTCGAAGGCGTTGACGGTGAACGAGCGCAGCAGGCTCACCATGGCGGCGGTCAGCCGGTTGCTGGTGGCGGCCCGCAGTTCCTGGATCGTCTCCTGGACGTCACTGCGACGGGTCTTGGACTCGTACACCTTGAGGAAACCGAGCGTGGCCAGGCACAGGGTGATCGACATCGAGTACGAGTCGACCACCCCGAGTTCACGCTGCTCCTTGGTGAGGTCCTGGTCCTTGTCCGTGGAGAGGAAGTAGTAGCCGCCGGCGAACGCGGGTCTCTTGTCCTCGCCGGTGTGCGTCCGCATGAACTGCGTTGCAGCCGTGACGAGCTTCGCCGGGATCTCCAGCCGCCCGCCCGCTTTCCTCAGCACCTTCTGGACGTCGTCCTGTGTGGTGTCCGGATCGTCCAGCCGGAAGGCCGCGATCTCCGTGGCCGGGTACAGCAGGCAGAGCAGGCGCTCCGCGTCGGAGACACTGCTTTCCCCGCCCCATTTGCCCCATGCCCACTCGCCACCGTCGAACGAGTGGCGGGCCACTGCCTGCCAGATGTCCAGCAGATGCTGGCGTGGCTTGATCTGCATCCCATGCCCCTCACACAGGCCGCACTGCCATCATTTGAGGAAGAGCCGTCTTCTGTTGTGACGACCGGCCCTCAACCGGTCGGAATCCCGGAGTCCGAATTCCGCCGACCGTAGGCGATGATCATTCCGGAATAGCCTTCTCGTACGGCAGCCGAAGCCGTGAGACGCATGGTCTTGAACTCGCCCGCAAAAGGCTCGAGGCTCTCGTACACCTCCAACTCTCCCACGTCGCAGGCGGGGAAGAAATGCTCGCCCGTGTGATAACCCATCGAATGTTCCATGAACGCGGCGGCGAAGGGCGCGCCGGGGGCGAGGGCGCGCAGGAAGCACTCGACACCTCGGGCGAACTCCTCGTGCGAGGTGGTCATCGACTCCGCGACGAAGAACATGGTCCCCATGGACCACTGCCCCTCGTACCGCACGAGGTCGAAGAGGTTGCCCGACTGGACCCGGACGACGTCGCGGAACTTGGCCCGCGGGTCCATGTCGAGGGCGCCGTACGCCTCGTTCTTGCACAGGACGCGCCAGAACTGGTCCCAGTTCTCGTCGTAGGATTCGACCTGGCTCTCGAGGTAGCGCACATTGGCGGCGGAGCGTTCGAAGAGAGTGATCTCGTCACACCAGGGCAGCATGGCCAGTGCGGGGTAGAGGTTCGCGCCGGCCCCCACGTCGATCCCCGAAACGGGTCCGGCCGTGCGCCCCCTGAAATGATCGCCGAAATGATCGCGTACGAGATGAAGGATCTCCGCGTCCTCCGCCTGCAAGTCGCGGTAATTGTGATCAATGTAGGCGATCGGGTCGAACGCGGCCCAGGACACATCCGCATTCAGCTGGGTATCCCCCGGCGATCTGAAGGTCATCCCCCCACGGTACCAACGCCGAGGACCCGGTGGATCCCCACACCTCGACGTCGGAGAACAATTACGTCCCAGGGCGCATCGGGGGCGCATCGAGGCGAATGGCTTTTGGGACTTGATCAGGCCTTGAACGGCCAGATCATTTCTGCTCAAGATGGTCGGAACTCCGTCGAACACACCCGAACGGCGGACAGCACGCGTCCCACCCGTACCACCCCTACGGGTGCACGTGTCCCTGACTCCTTCCCACAGAGGGGCGGCATGACTGCGTTTCCAGAAGAACGTTTCCCTTCGCGCGGGGGCCGAACCGGCCCGTCGTTGTACCGCGATCGGGCATTCGTCGACCGGCCCCTGACGATGCGGGGCGTGACGGAGGATGATCTGCCCGAACTCGTCCGCGTCGACCGGGAGGCCTTTCCGGAGGACCCCTACCCC
>NZ_JAYWVC010000710.1:0-641 GCF_036281785.1 Streptomyces chiangmaiensis
CAGCCCACATCGACGCGCTGCTGCGCAAATGGCTCGCGGCCCTGCCGCACCCCTTCAGCCCGGCCGACCGGGCCGCCGGCTACCGCTATGACCTGTCCATCCTGCAGGCCGAGTTCTCCCTCACCCAGATGCTCGACCGCCCGCAATCGGGGCGGATCTTCTTCGAGCAGGTCATCCGCGACAACCTTGACCTGGGCCGCCCTGACCAGATCAGCCTGATCTTCGACCGGCGCATCTTCCATCGCGGACCACGTCCCACTCCGGGAACCTTCCGCACCCGCGTGCTCACCGACGGGGTCATCCCCAGCCTGCACGTCGACTACAAGACCAGCCGGATCAAGCAGTACCACAAGGAAGGACGCGCCCTGCGCACCGAGACCACGATCAACAACCCGACCGACTTCCGGATCGGCAAACGGCTGACCAACCTGCCCACACTGCGGCAGATCGGCTTCACCGCCAACCGGCGCCTGCTCGGCGTCCAGCAACTCAGCCACGACCCGGCCCGCGGCGCGGAGGTCTTCGCCGCCGTCACCGACCCGATCCGCACCGCCGAGGGCACCCGCATCCCCGGCCTGCGCTTCACTGACCCCCGCGTCCAGGCACTGCTGCACGCCCTGCTGGTCTTCAAGCTCCTGCCC
>NZ_JAYWVC010000711.1:0-633 GCF_036281785.1 Streptomyces chiangmaiensis
GAACCCGGTAAGCACTACATCGTGGCCGGGACGGCGTCGTCCCGCAGTGCGGCGCGAACATGGCCTCGGACGAAACCAGGAGGTTGTTCCGCCAGGCGTACCGAAAGTGACTGCACGCCGTTGACCTTCTGTCGCGTCAGTTCCAGGAGCGGTGCGGCAGCACCGAACCGCTTCTGCATGTGGGATGGCGATGACGACCGTCGATCCGACGAGCGAGGCACGGGCGGCCCGGCGTGAGAGTGAGTGCGACGAACGCTGTGATGTGGACCAGTCGTTGACAGTTGGACGTACCGCGGGTCACGCACTCCTGGGTAAATCATGGAATGCCCAACTATGCTTATTTTGCTGGGGATGGGGGCGCAGGAGGCACACATGGCGCGAGCCGACCTGAGCAGGACAGGCAAGGCGACGAGCGCGGGCAGCGGTGTGCCCAGTGGGAGACCGGCGGCCGAGCATCCAGCGACGGGGCTCGCCCTGGCCGCGTACCGGCGTCGCGTTGTCTTCCTGCTGTTGTTGAGCACGGGCGCCCTCGCCCTGCCGCCGGCCGCCGTGGGACTGATCGCTTCCGGGTGGCCGGACCTCCCCATCGACCGGCTCGCGTACGTCGGCGGCCTGTTGTTCATCGGTGCTCTG
>NZ_JAYWVC010000712.1:0-632 GCF_036281785.1 Streptomyces chiangmaiensis
GATACCGGACGCCGTACAGGCGTCTGCACTATCGGCGACCCTGCACACGGTCAACAGCCTGGCCAACTGAGTCTCCGACGTGGCGTTCGTCAACGACGTTCCACGGCCGCGGGCGTGATCACCGACACCACCATCGACCTCGTAGGCGCCATCGGCCGGGCGCTCCTGGACAATCTCATGCCCGCCCGCCGCCTGCGCGTCAGCCCCCGCGCCGTCAAACGCCCGCTGTCCCGCTACGCGTACAAAAGCCTGCGCGTCGACCGACGCACGTACAAGGCCACCATCAGCATCGACATCCTGTTGACAGGCCCTATCAGCCCATAACTTCATGGCCTTGCCCTTTAAGGCCGGGTCAAGTTGACCGCTGTGAGTCTCTATCACCCGGCAGTTCCCATTGGGTTTTCGGCAAGGGCACCCTCGGCATCGCCGCTCGTGTACTACCGCCGTGCCTACGCGGGGTTCGACGGTCCGCCTGAGTTCTGACGACAGGAGTCGCGGCTCGGGGAACCGGACCACTCGGTGAGGGGGCGAACTGCCTCGAACCCGGGAAGAGGGTCGGGCAGTCGGCGCCGATCGATCAGGTGTAGAGGGAGCCGGCAGTTCGGAGCTGAATCCTCCCCCAGCTGAAGCAG
>NZ_JAYWVC010000713.1:0-631 GCF_036281785.1 Streptomyces chiangmaiensis
GCAGATCGGCGCGCCCGACGTGGCATTCCCGCGACTGAACATGCTCGCCTACTGGTTCTACCTGTTCGGCTCGACCATCGCGGCTGGTGCCATCCTCACCCCACAAGGGACGGCCAGTTTCGGCTGGTTCGCCTACAGCCCACTGTCCGACGCCGTCCACTCTCCCAGCATCGGCACGGACATGTGGATCATGGGTCTGGGCCTCTCCGGCCTCGGCACGATCCTCGGCTCGGTCAACTTCATCACCACGATCATCTGCATGCGCGCCCCAGGCATGACCATGTTCCGCATGCCGATCTTCGTGTGGACCGTGCTGCTCACCTCCGTGTTGGCTATCTTCGTCTTCCCGATTCTTGCGGCCGCACTGCTCACCCTGGAGGCTGACCGAAAACTTGGCGCCCACGTCTTTGACCCTGCAAATGGCGGCGCCTTGCTGTGGCAACACCTCTTCTGGCTCTTCGGCCATCCAGAGGTGTACATCATCGCGATTCCATTCTTCGGCATCATCTCCGAAGTCATCCCGGTCTTCAGTCGCAAGCCGATATTCGGTTACATGGGCCTGGTCGGCGCCACCATCGCCATCGCCGGCCTGTCGATCACCGTGTGGGCGCACCACATGTACGTCACCGGT
>NZ_JAYWVC010000714.1:0-627 GCF_036281785.1 Streptomyces chiangmaiensis
GGTGCGGACGAACGATGCCACCCCCAGCACCGCCCGCCGCGCCCGGATGGGCACGATCATCCCGGAGTGCATGCCGTGTTCATGGAGCGTCCGTGCCCGCGTGGGGTCCTGATCCAGCCATGTGCCGGGACCGGCGTCCAGTACGGGTTCCAGGTAGGAGCGGCCCGAGGACAGAGCGCCGGCCCAGGGCGAGGGCCTTTGGACGAGGACGGGCTCTCCGCGCGCCCACGGGGACTCCGGGGCCCCGGGTCGGATCGAGGCCAGGCCGGCGCGGCGAAGAACGTGGCGGCGCCCGCCCGCCGGGCCGATACGGGCCGGTTCTTCGCCGAGCCGGACCGAGTCCGCCAGGTCGACGGTGGCGTAGTCGGCCAACAGGGGCACGGCGAGATCGGCCAGTTCCTGGCTGGTCTGCATCACGTCCAGGGTGCTCCCGATACGCGTGCCGGCCTCGCTGAGGATGGCCAGACGCTCGCGCGCCCGCTGGCTGCCCGTGACATCCACGCTGATGGCACACACCCCGAGGGCCTGGCCGTCGGCGTCCTGGAGACAGAAGAGCGAGGTCGCGACCACGCGCTCCCGGCGCATTTCCGCCGGTGGCCACGCCCGGTACTCGTGGACCGCGGGCAG
>NZ_JAYWVC010000715.1:0-622 GCF_036281785.1 Streptomyces chiangmaiensis
CTCCCGCGCCAAGGCCTTCAAAGACATCAAGGACCGGTTGCCGCAGCGCCGCCGGGCCGGGATGCCCAGGTGGAAGAAGAAGCGGGAGGCGCGGCCGAGCCTGAACTACACGCGGCGTGGCTTCCGGTTGAAAGACGTCTGCACCTGGCCGGGGGCATCACGGTGACGGTGGTGTGGTCGCGGGACCTTCCGGCCGACCCGTCGAGCGTGCGCGTGTACCAGGACAGTCTCGGGCACTGGTATGCGTCGTTTGTTGTCCCGGCCCGGGTCGTGCCGCTGCCGGCGACCGGCCGTGTCCTGGGCGTGGACTGGGGGGTGGCCGAGACGGCTACCACCACCGATGACGCCTACGACCTCCCGCATGCCGAACACGGCCGTAAGGCTGCACAGCGGCTGGCGAGGTGTCAGCGGATGATGGCCCGGCGTCGGCGTTCGAAGGGGCAGCCCGCATCGAAGGGCTACCGGAAGGCGCAGGCGCAGGCCGCGAAGGTCTCCAAGAAGGTCGCGAGGCAGCGTGAGGACACCGGCCGCAAGTGGGCCAAGCACGTTGTGACCGGTCATGATGGGGTTGCGGTGGAGGACTTCCGGCCGAAGTTCCTCGCGAAGACCACCCTGGCCCGCG
>NZ_JAYWVC010000716.1:0-621 GCF_036281785.1 Streptomyces chiangmaiensis
ACAGGGCGCCAAGACGCTCGACCCCGCACCGCACGACCGGGGCGATCGCGTCGCTCCTTGCGCGTTGTGCTGATTCACCTGATGGGAGGAACCCGTGCCCAATACCGTCGAAGGCACCCTCAGTGAGAAAGCCGACCGCCCCGAGATACCCGACGCCGCGATTGCGATGCTCGACGCCGATGGGACGGTGGTCGGGTGGACGGACACCGCGCAGCGGCTTGTCGGGTATGCGGCCGGGGAGGTGGTGGGCCGGTCCGTCTCGGTCGTGCTGCCGTTCGCCCAGAACGCGTTGCGGTCGGGGGAGTTCACGGAGCAGTGCCGTGCCCGGGGTGGCTGGTCCGGCGTCACCGCGGTCCGCCACCGCGACGGCCACACGCACCATGTCAGCCTGCGGATCTCGCAGTTGTGGGGCCAGGGCGGAGCGGTCCGCTGGCTCGTCTGCGGGACCGACATAGCCGTGCTCTCGTCGGTGGCGAGCACCGGATCGGTGCGGGAATCACTTCTCACCCGCACTCCGATCGGCATCATCGTGCGTGACCGGGAACTGCGCAGCATGTGGGTCAACGATGCCACGGAGCTCCTGGACGGCGTTCCCTGTGACCGGCGGCTGGGACGCCGCCC
>NZ_JAYWVC010000717.1:0-620 GCF_036281785.1 Streptomyces chiangmaiensis
GGCGGCATCGGCCGCCTTGCGGGCCATGGTGCTCTTCGCGAGGAACTTCGGCCGGAAGTCCTCCACCGCAACCCCGTCATGACCCCGCATCACGTGCTTGGCCCACTTGCGGCCCGTGTCCTCACGCTGCCGGGCGACCTTCTTGTGCAGCTTCGCCGCCTGCGCCTGCGCCTTCCGGTAACCCTTCGAAGCGGGCTGCCCCTTCGGCCGCCGACGCCGGGCCATCATCCGCTGATACTTCGCCAGCCGCTGCGCGGCCTTGCCGCCGTGCTCGGCATGCGGGAGGTCGTAGGCGTCATCGGTGGTGGTAGCCGTCTCGGCAACCCCCCAGTCCACGCCCAGGACACGGCCGGTCGCCGACAGCGGCACCTGCTGGGCCGGGACGACGAAGGACGCATACCAGTGGCCGAGACTGTCTTGGTATACGCGCACGCTGGAGGGGTCGTCGGGAAGGTTCCGCGACCACACCACGCTCACCGCGATGCCCCCGGCCAGGTGCAGACGCCCGTCTTTCAACCGGAAGCCGCGCCAGCTGTAGTTCAGGCTCGGCCGCGCCTCCCGCTTGCGCTTGAAGCGGGGCATCCCAGCGCGTCGGTGCTGCGGCAACCGGTCCTTGATGT
>NZ_JAYWVC010000718.1:0-620 GCF_036281785.1 Streptomyces chiangmaiensis
CGCGGAGTTCCGCTACGACCGGGATTCGGTAGACCCGACACCTTTGCAGCTAGGTGCGGCGTAGCCACTGACCGGCGGCTACGCCTCAGCGGGTGGCAGCGGATCGGCCACATAGGAACCCTTGGCAGGGAGGGTCTCGACCAGCCCCCGTTCCCGCAGCTCACGAACGGCACGGCGCACGGTCCCAGCGCTGACGCTGTAGGTATCCGCTAGCTCCCGCTCGTTTTCCAGTCGACCGCCCGGTGGAATCTCCTCAGCGCGGATACGGCGCTCAAGGTCATTTGCTACGCGCTGCCATTCGTAGATCACAAACCCATGGTCCGTGCACACTGCGCGCCCCGCACTTTGGCTAGCACGCTGTGCACAGTGTGCACACTGTGTAAGATGGGCTCGCGCAAACGAAAAGCGCCCCGGCAGGAAGCGGCTACTTCCGTACCGGGGCTCACCGAGAAACGGAGTCTCGGCTATGCGAAACCTTATCGCCGCGCTTGTCGCGTGGCTCATGCCGTCCAGCGGCAAGCGCCGGGCGGCCGCTGTGCCGACAGCGCCAGCCCGAACCCTTCCCGCTCCGCGCGGCCAGTGTCTGGCGGAAGTCATCGAGGTGAATCACCTTCCGCTAG
>NZ_JAYWVC010000719.1:0-619 GCF_036281785.1 Streptomyces chiangmaiensis
AGAGCGGCTCGACCACCACCTGCCGCACCTGGACGCGGTGGTGCACTCCTCGTGAGCGGGTGCGCGGCGGCCGCCCGGCGCCGGCCGCCGCGCACCCGCACCCCTGTTATGTCTTTCGCGGACCTGCAAGAGGGCCGCTGGCCTCCGGGCCGGCATGGCTGCTCCCCCTGCCGAATGGATGACCTGGGGCGGGGTGGTCCTACGTTGTTGATGGGTCGGATGGGCTGTCGTACGGTCCGGAGGATCCAGTGGCCCCGGGTATGGCTGGGGGTGGTTGCCTTCAATGGTTCCTGTGACACCTGGCCGCCCGGGACCGCACGACGACTCGACCACTGATGAGGGGCCGAGCGGGCCCGGGATGAGGGCTGGAGCCACGAGGAGTATCTGGCCGCTTGCCCGCAGCGGGAGGTCGCCGCCCGCGACAGCCATGGCGCCGAGGGCCGTGTTCGCGCGGCCCGCTTTCCCCCGCGCAAGTCGCTGGAGGACTTCGACTTCGACCACCAGCGGTCCGTGAAACACGAGGTCATCGCCCACCTGGGGACACTTGACTTCGTCGTTGGCAAGGAGAACGTGGTCTTCCTGGGGTCGGGCGTTATCCACGGGAGAGTGTTTCTTCACT
>NZ_JAYWVC010000072.1:0-35645 GCF_036281785.1 Streptomyces chiangmaiensis
CAGGTGTCTGTCGTGCGGGCTTCCCCCGCGGCGACGAAGGAAACATTACCAGGCTTTCGGGAGCGTTCGATCACATCCTGTTCCGGCGTGAACGGCAGGTGACGGACCGGGCACCGTCTTGGGGCGCGGCGGGGGTCGGAGAGAGGATGAGGGGTACCACCAGCAGTGACACCGGGAGGAAGCAGCGTGACCGACACGGACACGGCCAGGAGCGTCACCGGCGAGGACGAGGTCGTGGACCTCTGCCGCGAGCTGATCCAGATCGACACCAGCAACTACGGCGACCACTCGGGACCCGGCGAGCGCAGGGCCGCCGAGTACGTCGCCGCGAAGCTTGCGGAGGTGGGGCTCGAACCGCAGATCTTCGAGTCGCACCAGGGCCGTGCCTCCACGGTCGCCCGCATCGAAGGCGAGGATCCCTCGCGCCCCGCCCTGCTGATCCACGGCCACACCGACGTCGTACCGGCCAACGCGGACGACTGGACGCACCACCCGTTCTCCGGCGAGATCGCCGACGGGTGCCTGTGGGGCCGCGGCGCGGTCGACATGAAGGACATGGACGCCATGACGCTGGCGGTCGTCCGCGACCGGCTGCGCGGCGGGCGCAGGCCCCCGCGCGACATCGTCCTGGCCTTCCTCGCGGACGAGGAGGCCGGCGGCACCTACGGCGCCCGGTACCTCGTCGACAAGCACCCCCATCTCTTCGAGGGCGTGACCGAGGCGATCAGCGAGGTGGGCGGGTTCTCGTTCACCGTGAACGAGCAGCGGCGGCTCTATCTGATCCAGACGGCCGAGAAGGGCATGCACTGGATGAAGCTGACCGTGGCCGGCACGGCGGGGCACGGATCCATGATCCACCGGGACAACGCGATCACCGAGCTGTCCGAGGCCGTCACGCGGCTCGGACGGCACGAGTTCCCGGTGCGGGTCACCAAGACCACCCGGGCCTTTCTCGACGAACTCGGCGACGCGCTCGGCATCGAGCTCGACCCGGAGGACATGGAGACCACCCTCGCAAGGCTCGGAGGCATCGCCAAGTTCATCGGCGCGACCCTGCGCAATACGGCCAACCCCACACAGCTCGGCGCCGGTTACAAGGTCAACGTCATCCCGGGCGAGGCCACCGCGCACGTCGACGGCCGCTTTCTGCCGGGGTTCGAGCAGGAGTTCCTCGCGGATCTCGACACCCTCCTCGGGCCCACGGTCAGGCGCGAGGACGTGCACTCCGACAAGGCCGTCGAGACGACCTTCGACGGGGCGCTCGTGGAGGCGATGCAGTCCGCTCTGGTGGCCGAGGACCCTGCCGCGAAGGCCATCCCGTACATGCTGTCGGGCGGAACGGACGCCAAGTCCTTCGACGACCTCGGCATCCGCGGCTTCGGATTCGCGCCGCTGAAGCTGCCGCCGGAGCTGGACTTCGCGGGTATGTTCCACGGCGTCGACGAGCGGGTTCCGGTGGACGCGCTCAAGTTCGGTGTGCGGGTCCTCGACCGTTTCCTCGACGCCGCCTGATACCCGCCCAACTCCCTTGTTTCCGTCCCGGTTTGCACGCTGAAACGAGACTGCACTATTCGCCAGCACGTACGGAGGTCGACCGGGACGAGTGAATGCGACCATAAGCTCGTAGCTCCATTACTCCCTCCTCGTTACAGGTGATGTGGTCCGAGGCTTGGATCGCTTTTGCCAACAAGGAGGAAGAATGATCAAGAAGGTCGTCGCTGCTGCGGCTGCCACCGGTGGTCTGGTTCTCGCGGGTGCGGGTCTGGCCGTCGCCGACTCGGGCGCCCAGGGTGCCGCTGTGCACTCCCCGGGTGTCGTGTCCGGCAATGTCGTCCAGGTGCCGGTGCACGTCCCGGTGAACGTCTGCGGCAACACGATCTCGGTGATCGGGCTGCTGAACCCCGCCTTCGGCAACACCTGCATCAACAAGTGACGTTGTGCCCCGTCTCATGAGGGGCCTCACCCCGTGAGGGGCTGAGCCCGGCGGCCCCGGAGCGCGTGCCATGCGCTCCGGGGCCGACCGGTTGCCCTTGCGTCCGTGCACTCAGCGCGCGGCCGCGTTCCAGAAGGTCCACACAAGGTCGAAGACAGGAATCAGCAATGCGACAGGTCACCCGCAAGGGCCTGATGACGGTGGCAGCGGCGACCGGCGTCCTCGCCGTCACCGGCGGCTACGCGCACGCCGACTCGGGTGCGCACGGATCGGCCGGCAACTCGCCCGGCGTGCTGTCGGGCAACTCGGTGCAGGTGCCCGTGCACGTCCCGGTGAACCTCTGCGGCAACACCGTGAACGTGATCGGGCTGCTCAACCCGGCGGCGGGCAACATGTGCGCCAACACGGGCGGCAGCCACAGCGGGGGCGGCCACAGCGGCGGCTCCCACGCGGGCGGGCACACGAGCGGCTCGCCCGGCGTCGGCTCCGGCAACCATGTGCAGGTCCCGGTGGACGTCCCCGTGAACGTCTGTGGGAACAGCGTGGACGTGGGCGGGCTCGGCAACCCGGCAACCGGCAACCACTGCGGCAACACTCCGGGCGGCGGGCACTCCACCACCCCGCCCGGCGGCGGGCACGGCACGCCTCCTCCTGGAGGTGGTGGCGGGACGACGCCTCCGGGCGGCGGTGGCGGAAGCACTCCGCCCGTCACGCCCACACAACCGGGCGGTGGCTCTCGCCCGATCAACCACCCCGGTCCGCAGTCCCTCACCCCCACCACGGGCTCCGCACAGCTGGCCCAGACCGGTGGCGATCTCCCGGTCGGCCTGCTGGTGCCGGCGAGTGCGGGTGCGCTGCTCGGGGGCGTGCTGCTCTACCGCCGAGCGCGCGCGAGCATGTGAGCCGTGGGCCCGCGGTCGCGTCCATCGCGTGATCGCGTCGGCCCGCCCGGCTCGCCTCCGTGCGATCGGCGTCCATGGTGCATGATCGGCGCCATGTGTGAGCACAGCCGTGTTCACGCTCCACCAAAACCGAACATAAATAACCGCAGTGCCACATTCTTCCCCGGTGGACTGCGAAAACGGATCGTGCCCCGCCAAAGCGGGGCCCGATCCGATTCAGCTTCCTCGCTCACCACGTGGCGCGCACCTGGCGGATGATCCGCCGGCGCAGCCGCACCCTGCGGCTGCCGTCACGCAGCAGGCTCAGGCGGTCCAACTCCCAGTGTCCGTACTCGGCATGATCTGTGAGAAGGCGTGTGGCGTCCTTACGGGAGACCCCGCGCGGTACGTACACGTCGACAAATTCGTATTCCGGCATCGCATCTATTGTGCGGGCTGGGGCCCGGTACGGATAGCGTCTGCTCTATGTCTGATGCTGCGCAGCCCACAGCTGCCGAGGTACGCGCCGCCGTCGAGGCGGTCAAGACCGCGCTCGACCGCCACCTGGCGGCGATCGAGGGCAGGACGGGTGACGACGACCCGGCCGTCTACGAGGCGTTCAACGAGCTGGCCGCGGCGGCCGAGGAGTACGACGAACTGTTGTATGACCGCTATGACGAGGTCACGCCCTTCGAGATCCCCGGTGTGGAGGACGCGCTGCCGCCGTACACGGGCCCCGAGGAACCGAACGCGCTCAGCGTGCTGATCCGCCGCGACTACGCGGTGGCGGAGCCGCAGCGACTGCTGGCGCAGGCACGGCGCGTGGAGGACGCGGACGAGGAGGGCGTGCGGGGATCATCGGCCGGCACCGTCCACGGCGCGGTCGGCGTTCTCTTCGGCGAGTTCGAACCGGACGAGATCGCTTCCCGGCACAAGGAGTTCGGCCTGGAGGAGGGTGACTCCACATTGTGGGTGACGGCCGCGGACGAACCCGCGGAACCGGGTGAATGGCTGGAGGCTCCCTTCGAACAGATCGATCCGCAGCGGGTCGTCTGCCGTTTCGACATCAGCACGGTCTTCGACGACGAGTCCGACGACGATCTCGAGGAGGACTTCGGGTCCGAATCGGAGCTGGAGGACGACGAGGACCTGGAGCCGCTGGAGGTCGACCGCTAGACCGCGCGGGCTCGGCCGGGAGATTCCTGGCCGTGCAGCCCGCTCCCAGCGTCTGGTGAGGGGAGGTGCCCTGCGGCGCCTCCCCTCACCGCGTCGAAGGCAGGGGGTGGGAGTCGGTTCAGCCCGTCGCCGGGAGCTGGCCCCGCAGCAGCAGGGGCAGGCGGGTGGTCCGCGGCTTGGCCGGGATCTCTGCCACGGCTCGTGGCAGCGCCTGCTCCACTCCGTGGACCACCGACAGATGGCGGCCTGCCCTGCCGAAGGCGGTGTACACCCAGGGCCTGCTCAGCGCCTGGGCTGCGTCACCGGGCAGCACCACGACCACCGCGGGCCAGCGCTGACCGACCGCCTGATGCGCGGTGAGCGCCCAGCCGTGCCGCACGGACTGCTCCACCCGCTCCTTCGGTACGACGACGGAGGCGCCCGAGCACTCCAGGTGCAGTCCCTCCGCGTCCGCCTTCACGACATGGCCCGGCAGCGTACGGCCCGGGGCGGGGGAGTAGGCGATCCGGTCGCCGGTGTCGAAGCCCCCGAAGCGGCCCGGGCCCGGGTTGAGCCGCTCCTTGAGCGCCGCGTTGAGGGCACGGGTTCCCGCCGCTCCGCCATGGCCAGGCGTGATCACCTGTGTCTCCTGCGAGGGAACCCCGATAGCCCGTGGCACGGAGTCCACGACCAGCTGCACGGTCCGGTGCACCGCCTCCGGGGCGTCCCGCACCGGCACGATCACGACCTCCTTGCCGGGCGCGTCGACCTGGGGGAGCTCGCCGATGCCGATCGAGGAGACCAGCTCCCCGATGGGGCCGGGGTCGGGAGTCCGCGAAACGATCTGCGGGCACACGCGGGCGGCGAGCAGATCGGCGAACACCCGCCCGGGGCCGGCCGACCACAGCACTCCCGGGTCGCCGCTCAGCACCAGGCGGGCGCCGTCCGGCAGCGACTCGGTGAGCAGGGCCGCCGTTTCGACGTCCAGCTGGGGGGCGTCCAGCACGATGAGCAGGTCGAGGTCCAGCGCACCGTCCGCGTCCCGGCCCGGGCCCTCGGTGCCGGACAGCAGGCCCGCCACCGTGGCGAGGGGCGGGTGCGTCGTGGCGGCGGCGTCCGGCAGGTCGGGCCGGGCCGGCAGCGCGGCGAACATGTCGCGGCCCGCCGGGCTGTGGGTGGCGGCCCAGGCGCGCACCCCGAGACCGCGTGCCGCTTGCAGCAGCGTCGCCGGCTCGATGCGCGAGGCCTCCCCGCCGGTGTGGAGCACCAGGCCATGGTCCGCGACCGCGCGGATCAGCTCACCGGCGGCACCGGCTGCCGAGCGGGCCGCCTGTGCCCAGTCGTCGGCCGCACCGTTCTCCTTCGGCACGGAGTTGATCAGCCGGGCCAGTCCGTCGGCGAGGCTCTCCTCCGCGAGCGCGTACCGCTCCAGGCCGATCAGGACACGGACCGGGCGGTTCTCGTCCTCGCTCGCGCCGGCAGCACCCTCGACCGGCGCGCTACCCGGCCCGGACGTCTCCAGGGCGTCCTGGAAGACCAGAACTTCGCCCTCCGCGATGCTGCTCTGCACGGCCGCGTCGGGGTCCGGCACCGAGCGCTGGGCGAGTGCCGCCTCGAGGACCGGGACCTCCAGCGCGGTGTGCCCGGCCAGGGCCGCCTGTTCCAGCAGCCAGACCGTCACCGCTCGGGCCCGTCGTTCGTCGTCCGGACGGCACTCGGGGCCGAGCAGGGCCCGGGCGAAGCCGTCGGCCTGCTCCGGCCGCACCCCGGTGATCCGCAGCAACTGCCAGGGATCCGCCCGCAGGTGTGTGTCGGCCCCCTCGCCGAGGACCGCGGCGACCTGGGGCGCGAGCGTGTCGGGGGCTCCTGCCTCGGCCAGGAGGGCACGCACGGTCGCGACGAGTTCCGTGCCGGGAACCGCGGCCGCCTCCTGCGGCGCGAGGGGTCGTGTGCGCCGCTCGGGCTCGGGGGCGGGCCGACGTGGAGCGGGGGCCGGCTCCCGGAATGCGCTCGAGACCGGCTTCTCACCGCTTTCCACGGCCCGCACTGCCGCCAGCAGGTCGGCGGCCTTCCCGCCGAGCTTCGCGCCGGCCTCGATGGGACCTGTCTTCTGGGCCTTCCGCCGCTCGATCCGTTCCCGCTCGACGCGCTGGGCCGCCAGCTCCGCCTCCGCCTCGGACAGCTCGGGCGCGGCGGCGTCACCGCCGGAGGGCGTCGCCGGTCCGGCGTCCCGGTCTTCGCCGCCGGGTGCCGACTCTCCTTCGGTCCGGCCCGTGCCCGCCTCGGTTCGGTCCTCCGGCTTCCGCGGCGGGGGGTCCGTCTCCGTGGTCTCCGGGTCCGTGCTCACAGCGTGCTCCAGTCGTGATCGGGATAGCGGTGCACCGGTGCCGACACGTCGTCCAGCGCCCGGCAGATCTCGTCAGGAAGAGTAAGGGCCTCCACTGACAGCGCCGCCGTGAGCTGCTGTGCGTTGCGCGCACCGACGATCGGCGCGACCACGCCCGGCCGGTCGCGGACCCATGTCAGCGCCACCTGGAGCGGCGTGGCGGACAGCCCGTCGGCGGCTGTCTGCACCGCGTCCACGATGCTGCTCGCCGTGTCGTCGAGATAGGGCTGGACGAAGGGGGCCATGTGCTCCGAGGCCCCGCGCGAGTCGGCCGGGGTCGACTGCCGGTACTTGCCGGTCAGCACGCCTCGGCCCAGGGGAGAGGACGGCAGCAGTCCGACCCCCAGGTCCAGTGCGGCGGGCAGCACCTCGCGCTCCACACCGCGCTGCAGCAGCGAGTACTCCATCTGCGTACTGGCGATGCGGCTGCGTATACCCGGGGTCGCGAGCTGCCACGTCGCCGCCTTCGCGAGTTGCCAGCCGCAGAAGTTGGACACACCCGCATACCGTGCCCGGCCGCTTGTGACCGCCAGGTCGAGCGCCTGCAGGGTCTCCTCCAGCGGGGTGCAGGGGTCGAAGGCGTGGATGTGCCACACGTCGACGTAGTCGGTGCCGAGGCGGGCGAGCGAGGCGTCCAGCGCCGCGAGCAGATGGCCGCGCGAGCCGTCGAACCGGCGGTCGGGGTCGGGCACGCTCCCCGCCTTCGTCGAGATGACCAGATCACGGCGCGGCACGAGCCCGTCCATGAGCTGCCCGAGCAGATACTCGGCCTCCCCGTCCCCGTACACGTCCGCCGTGTCGACGAGGGTCCCGCCCGCCTCCCAGAACGCCTTCAACTGCTCCGCGGCGTCGTGCTCGTCCGTGTCACGCCCCCACGTCAGGGTGCCGAGACCGATCCGGGACACGCGAAGGCCGGTTCGGCCGAGATGCCTCTGCTCCATGAACGCCGAGATTACGGCCTGAACTCGGCGCGTGGGTGGCCTGTGGACAACCGAATTCCCGTGCCCCGCAAGGAGCGAGGCGTCGCTCCCCCTTCCCGACCGGACGTCGCGCTAAGGTCTGCCCACAAGGGACGTTACTGACGGGTAAGGGGAATCGGCCATGCAGCTCGGGATCAACCTCGGCTATTGGGGCGCCGGAATGGACGCGGACAACCTCGCCGTGGCTCAGGAGGCCGACCGGCTCGGCTACGCGGTGTGCTGGGCTGCCGAGGCGTACGGCTCCGACGCGGTCACTGTGCTCACCTGGGTCGCCGCCCAGACCGAGCGGATCGACGTCGGCTCGGCCATCTTCCAGATCCCGGCCCGCCAGCCGGCGATGACCGCGATGACCGCCGCCACCCTCGACTCGCTCTCGGGCGGGCGCTTCCGCCTCGGCCTCGGCGTCTCGGGGCCGCAGGTCTCCGAGGGCTGGTACGGCGTCAAGTTCGACAAGCCGCTGTCCCGCACCCGCGAGTACGTGGAGATCGTGCGCAGGGCGATGACCCGCGAGCGGCTGTCGTACGAGGGCGAGCACTGGACCCTCCCGCTGCCCGGCGGCCCCGGCAAGCCGATCAAGCTGACCGTGCACCCCCAGCGCGAGCACATCCCCCTCTACATCGCGGCGATCGGGCCCAAGAATCTGGAGCAGACCGGCGAGATCGCCGACGGGGCACTGCTCATCTTCCCCTCGGCGGAGCACCTCGAGGAGACAGCGATCACGCACCTGCGCGCCGGGCGCGCGAAGGTGGGCAAGACCCTGGACGGCTTCGACGTGTGCCCCACGCTTCCCCTCGCCGTCGGTGAAGACAAGGACGTGACGGCCCTCGCCGACACCTTCCGCCCCTATACCGCCCTGTACGTCGGCGGCATGGGCAGCCGCAAGCAGAACTTCTACAACCAGCTCGCACAGCGCATGGGGTACGAGAAGGCGGCCGCGGAGATCCAGGACAAGTACCTGTCCGGCGACAAACAGGGCGCCGCGGCCGCGGTACCGCACGAGCTGATCGACCGGACCACCCTGCTGGGCTCCGTGGACCGCATCGCGGACCGGATGAAGGCCTACGCCGAAGCGGGCGTCACCACCCTCACACTGGCGCCCGCCGGCTTCACCCTCGACGAGCGGCTCGTCTCGCTCCGAGCCGGGTCCGAGGCCCTGGAGCGGGCCGGACTGGCCTAGCCAGTGCTGCGACCGGAAAGGTTCACCGGCAAACCTTTCCCGCCACAGCACTAGCGGAAGCGGATGGTCTCCGCGGCCGTGGTGGGGGCTCGGGGGTCTACCCCGCCACGGCCGTCACGGGGAACAACGCGCCGGGCCCCGAGCGGTTACGGCATCGTCAGGACCAAGGTGCTCCTCCGTTCGGAGCAGCCGCCCCGTACAGCTGTTGCACCTCCTTCACGACGGCATTTGACTCTCTCTTTGCGGAGTCCTGCAGAGAGGTGCCCACGATGCTTTCGGTCAAGAGTCTGTTCGAGGAGATCCTCGACAACGACGAGTCCTTCCGCCTGTTCTGCTCGATCGCGGCCAGCGGGGAGTCGCAGGGCGGTTGGGAGAACGGGCGGATCGCCGCGCTCGTGCCGGAGAGCGAGCGAGCGCTCGCACCCAAGATCGCGCGTCACGGCGCGGACGAGGACAAGCACGGGCGCATCTTCAACGCGCTGATGCGGAAACGTGGCCTGGACCCCGTTCCCGTACCGCCCGAGACCGACTACACGATGCTTCTCGAGAAGCAAGGCATCGGTCTTGCACACGAGAAGCTCAAGGCCGACCGTCCTCTGTCGGTACAGGACGTCATCACCTATCTGGTGCACAGCAGGGTCACCGAACAGCGCGCCGCGGAACAGATGGCGATGCTGTGTACGTACTTCGCGGACCACCCCGAGGTCGGCAGGGCCGTGCGCATGATCTCCCAGGACGAGGACAACCACCTCGCGTACTCCAACGAGGAGCTGCTGCGCTTCGCGGATGCCGGGCACAGGCCATTGATCCAGCGGACGCTGCGCGAGTGCGCGCTCGCCGAGATCCGCGTCCACCGGGACGTCAGTCTCGCCGTCATGGGCCACATGGGACGCATCCTCGGCTGGCCTGCGGCCAGGTCGGCGATGCTCGCGGTCGGTATCCGCGTCATGTACCTCTACGAGCGCCTCGCCGGCTGGCGGCGGATGGTGACCCTGAGGATGCCGGCGCGGCGCGACGCGCTCGGCGGTCCCACCGCACAGGCACGGGAGTTCGCCTGAGCCGCCCGCCGCGCCACGCGTGCGGCACGGGCCGGGACTCGCCTCACAGCCAGCCGCGTCGCTTGAACGTCCGGTAGAGAGCCACCTCGAGGGCCGCCATCGCCAGGATCAGCGCCGGGTACGACCAGATCCAGTGCAGCTCCGGCATGTGGTCGAAGTTCATCCCGTAGACGCCCGCGATCATCGTGGGGACCGCGGCCATCGCCGCCCACGCCGAGATCTTGCGCACGTCGTCGTTCTGCCGCACGCTCGCCTGCGCCAGATGCGCGGAGAGGATGTCGGACACCAGCCGGTCCAGGCCCTCCACGGACTCGTTCACCCGGGCCAGATGGTCGGAGACGTCACGGAAGAAGGGCCGTGACTTCTCCTGGACGAAAGGCACCGTCGTCCCGTACGTGCCCTGGCCCGCCAGCCGGGCCAGGGGCGGGGCCAGCGGGACCGTCGCCCGGCGGAACTCGAGGATCTGCCGCTTGAACGTGTAGATTCCCGAGGCCGTGTGCTGGGAGCCGCCGCCGGAGGGCGAGAAGACCTCGGCCTCCAGCTCCTCCAGGTCGGTCTGCAGTTCGGTCGCCACGTCGAGGTAGTGGTCGACGATCGAGTCCGCGATCGAGTACATCACCCCCGTCGGGCCGTGCCGCAGCATCTCCGGCTGTTCCTCGAGTCGGCGCCGGATGCCCCCGAGCGGCATGTGTTCGCCGTGGCGCACCGTCACCACGAAGGAGTCGCCGAGGAAGAGCATCAGCTCGCCGGTGGAGACGGTGTCGCTGCGGGGCTCGTAGGACACCGGCTTCAGCACCAGGAACAGCGAGTCGTCGTACACCTCCAGCTTGGGGCGCTGGTGAGCCTTCAGCGCGTCCTCGACCGCCAGCGGATGCAGCCCGAACTCCTGAGTGACGAGGTCGAACTCGTTCTCCGTCGGCTCGTGCAGACCGATCCACAAGAAGGTGTCCGAAGCGGCACGCGCCTCGTTCAGGGCGTCGGAGAGGTCCTCCGGGCTCTCGGTGCGGCGCCCGTCGCGGTAGATGGCGCAGTCGACGATCACGGAGCGTATTCTCCCGTCCGTCGGATACCGGCGCATACCGGGGACTCATCGAGGGCTCGACCGCCGCGCGCCGCCGGTGCGGTGGTCCCCAGCGGGCCCGCACCCCCGTCGACCGCCGCCGCTTCCACCTCCGGCCCGGCATGCCGAGGCGTCCCTTTAGGCTGGACGTCATGCCCACGTTGATCCTCGTCCGGCACGGACGCTCCACCGCCAACACCGCGGGACTCCTCGCCGGCTGGACGCCCGGCGTCGCTCTCGACGAGCGCGGCACCGAACAGGCCGCGGACCTGCCCGGGCGACTCGCCGAACTGCCGATCACAGAGGTCGTCACCAGCCCCCTGCAACGCTGCCGGGAGACCCTCCAGCCGCTGCTCGACGCCCGTCCCGGACTGCCCGTACGCACCGACGACCGGATCGGCGAGTGCCACTACGGCGACTGGTCCGGCCGCAAGCTCGCCGAGCTGAAGGACGAGCCGCTGATGGAGGTCGTCCAGACGTATCCGTCGGCGGCCGCGTTCCCGGGCGGTGAGTCGATGCGGGCCATGCAGACCCGGGCCGCGGAGGCGGTACGTGAGTGGAACGAGCGCGTGGAGCGCGACCACGGCGCCGACGCCGTGTATCTCATGTGCTCGCACGGGGACATCATCAAGTCGCTCGTCGCGGACGCACTCGGCCTTCATCTCGACCTCTTCCAGCGGATCTCCGTCGAACCATGTTCCATCACCGTGATCCGCTACACCCGGCTGAGGCCATTTCTCGTTCGCCTCGGGGACACCGGCGACTTCAGCTCCCTCGTGCCGCGTGAGGAACCCTCCGGTCCGGACGCCACGGTCGGAGGCGGCGCGGGCGCCCCGTGATCGTCGGCCGCAGTAGGGTGAAGCGGTCGAACCAGCGCAGTAGTTGTCAGCAACAGTAGTCAGCAACCCAAGCGGACCGGCGAGGTCAGCCGGTCCCGATCCCGATCCAATGGAGACAGGACGTGTCCCGTCAGGTGTTCCTCTACGACCCCCCGGACCGCTTCGTGGCCGGTACGGTCGGGTTGCCCGGGCGCCGTACCTTCTTCCTGCAGGCTTCGGCCGGACCCCGGGTGACCAGCGTGGCCCTGGAGAAGACCCAGGTCGCGGCGCTCGCCGAGCGCATGGACGAGCTTCTCGACGAAGTCGTGCGCCGCAGCGGCGGCAGCGCGTCCGTACCTGCCATGGCTCCCACGGAGGTCGCGGACACGGCTCCGCTCGACACTCCGATCGAGGAGGAGTTCCGCGTCGGCACCATGGCCCTGGCCTGGGACGGTGAGGAACAGCGCATGATCGTCGAGGCCCAGGCCCTCGTCGAACTCGACGCCGATTCCGAGGAGGACCTGGCCGAGGCCGAGGAGCGGCTGCTCCAGGACGAGGAGAACGGGCCTCCGATGCTCCGTGTCCGGCTCACCGGCGCCCAGGCCAGGGCCTTCGCCAAACGCGCCCTCGACGTCGTCAGCGCCGGCCGGCCGCCCTGCCCGCTGTGCAGTCTCCCGCTCGACCCGGAAGGACATGTATGTCCGCGCCAGAACGGATACCGCCGCGGAGCGTGACCACGGCGGGACTGCTCGCCGACGGCGAGCTCGCCGTGGTCGGACGCATCCGTGACGCCTCCAACGCGGCGCTGTACTGCACGGTCTCCTACGACGGCCGGGAAGCCGCCTGCATCTACAAGCCCATTGCCGGGGAGCGGCCCCTGTGGGACTTCCCGGACGGCACTCTGGCGCAGCGCGAGGTCGCCGCCTACGAGGTGTCCGAGGCGACCGGCTGGGGGCTGGTTCCACCCACCGTGCTGCGCGACGGGCCCTACGGTCAGGGCATGTGCCAGCTCTGGATCGACGGGCAGCCGGGTCCCGAGCTGCTTGCCCTGGTGGACGGCGAGGAGGCGGAGGAGGGCTGGAAGGCCATCGGCCTCGCCGACGTCGGCGAGGGGAGGACGGCCCTGCTCGTGCACGCCGACGACGAGCGGCTGCGGCGCCTCGCCGTCCTCGACGCGGTCATCAACAACGCCGACCGCAAGGGCGGGCATCTGCTGCCCGCCGGCGAGGGGCGCCTGTATGGCATCGACCACGGGGTCACCTTCAACACCGAGAACAAGCTGCGCACGCTGCTCTGGGGCTGGGCAGGGGAGCCGCTGACCGGGGAGGCGGTCGAGGTCCTCAAGGGCCTGAAGGAGGCCCTCGAGGAGGGCGCGGCACTCGCCCTGCGACTGGCCGGGCTGCTGACCGCGGCTGAGGTGCTGGCCACACGTGCACGGGTGGAGGCGCTGCTGGAGTCGGGAAGACATCCGGAACCCACCGGGGAGTGGCCGGCCATTCCCTGGCCGCCGGTGTGAGACGCGGCCGGGGTGGTTCACCGGCGTGCACACCGGACGGTGGCGCGCAAGAACGCCTTCCCGGCCGTCCGGCCCGGTCCGGTTCGTATACGCAAGTTCCGGCCGGTTAGGCTCATGGCATGCATGCCTGGCCCGCTTCCGAGGTCCCCGCCCTGCCAGGTCAGGGCCGCGACCTGAGGATCCACGACACCGCGACCGGTGGCCCCGTCACCCTCGACCCTGGTCCCGTCGCCCGCATCTACGTCTGCGGCATCACCCCCTATGACGCGACCCATATGGGTCATGCGGCAACCTACAACGCGTTCGACCTCGTTCAGCGCGTGTGGCTCGACACCAAGCGGCAGGTTCACTACGTACAGAACGTGACCGACGTCGATGATCCGCTGCTGGAGCGGGCGCAACGCGACGGCGTCGACTGGGTCGGCCTCGCCGAGAAGGAGACGGCGCTCTTCCGCGAGGACATGACCGCCCTGCGCATGCTGCCGCCCCGCCACTACATCGGCGCGGTCGAGGCGATACCCGGGATCGTGCCGCTCGTCGAACGTCTCCGGGAAGCCGGAGCCGCGTACGAACTCGAAGGCGACATCTACTTCTCCGTGGAGTCCGACCCGCACTTCGGCTCGGTGTCCCACCTGGACGCCGCCGCCATGCGGCTGCTGTCCGCCGAGCGCGGCGGCGACCCGGACCGCACGGGCAAGAAGAACCCGCTCGACCCGATGCTCTGGATGGCAGCCCGTCCCGGCGAGCCGAGCTGGGACGGGGGCTCCCTGGGCAGCGGCCGTCCCGGCTGGCACATCGAGTGCGTCGCCATCGCCCTCGACCATCTGGGCATGGGCTTCGACGTGCAGGGCGGCGGCTCCGACCTCGCCTTCCCGCACCACGAGATGGGTGCCTCGCACGCGCAGGTGCTGACCGGCGAGTACCCGATGGCCAAGGCATACGTCCACGCCGGCATGGTCGCGCTGGACGGCGAGAAGATGTCGAAGTCCAAGGGCAACCTGGTCTTCGTGTCCCGGCTGCGGCGCGACGGCGTCGACCCGGCCGCGATTCGGCTCGCGCTGCTCGCCCACCACTACCGTTCCGACTGGGAATGGACCGACCAGGTCCTGCAGGACGCCGAGGCGCGGCTCGCGCGATGGCGCTCCGCCGTCTCCCGGCCCGACGGACCGCCGGCGGAGGCACTCGTCGAGGAGATCCGCGAAGCCCTCGCGAACGACCTGGACGCACCGGCCGCCCTCGCCGCGGTCGACCGCTGGGCGGCGCTCCAGCAGCAGAGCGGCGGCACGGACACGGGCGCGCCCGGTGTCGTCTCACGTGCCGTGGACGCGCTGCTCGGCGTGGCGCTCTGAGCCTTCTTCCGTATCCGCACGAGCGGCGCCGGGCGGGGTCGTCCCCCTGCCCGGCGCCGCTCGGCGCCTGTCCGCACGTCGTGATCGCCGTCGGCGCGCAGGCATCGCGGCCGCCGTCTCCGTCGATGTGCTTCAAGGCCTGGGTGACGGCCGACGAACAGGGGCGGTGCGCCAGTGCGCACCGCCCCGTCTAGTCCTCCGAGGACTCCTCGTCCTCGCCGCCGGGCCGCGGCGGCTTCGGCGGCCGCGTGCGCCCGCCGGGGTTGTCCCGCCGGAACGGTCCGGTGTCGCCACCGTCCGCCGTGGCGTGCCCGCCGGGCGGGCTGCCGTCCCGTCGGCGCAGATACCGCTCGAACTCGCGGGCGATCGCCTCGCCCGACGCCTCCGGGAGCTCGGCGGTGTCCCGGGCCTCCTCCAGCGTCTGGACGTACTCGGCGACTTCGCTGTCCTCGGCGGCGAGCTGGTCCACGCCCAGCTGCCAGGCACGCGCGTCCTCCGGCAGTTCGCCGAGCGGGATGCGCAGGTCCAGCAGGTCCTCCAGGCGGTTGAGCAGAGCCAGCGTGGCCTTCGGGTTCGGTGGCTGCGACACATAGTGCGGCACCGCCGCCCACAGCGACACGGCCGGGACGCCCGCGTGGGTGCACGCCTCCTGCAACACGCCCACGATTCCCGTGGGACCCTCGTACTTGGTCTCCTCCAGGTCCATCCGGCGGGCCAGGTCCGGGTCGGACGTGGTTCCGCTGATCGGGACCGGACGTGTGTGCGGGGTGTCACCGAGCAGGGCGCCCAGGATCACCACCAGCTCCACGCCCAGCTCGTGGGCGAAGCCCAGCAGCTCGTTGCAGAACGAGCGCCACCGCATCGACGGCTCTATGCCGCGGACCAGTACCAGGTCGCGGGGCTTCTCGCCGCCCACGCGGACCACCGAGAGCCGGGTGGTGGGCCAGGTGATCTTGCGCACCCCGGCATCCATGAACACAGTGGGGCGGTTCACCTGGAAGTCGTAGTAGTCCTCGGCGTCCAGCGCCGCGAACACCTCGCCCTTCCACTCCTTGTCCAGATGCGCGACCGCGGTGGAGGCGGCGTCGCCGGCATCGTTCCAGCCCTCGAACGCGGCCACCATGACCGGGTCGATCAGCTCGGGAACCCCCTCGAGCTCGATCACCCAGTGCCTCCTTCCGACGTGCCCTCACGTACGTCCCAACCTTACGGCGTGCGGCGGGGGCGCCCGCAGCCCCCTTGCACGGGGGAGTGAACGGATGACTGCCCAGTCCGGCGTCGTCGAACACCCATGATCGTCGGCCCGGGCCCTGTTCGACCATCCGGTCAGTGCTCCGGGCCGCGGTCGGTCACAGTGTCGAGCGCAGCCACTGCTCGACGGACGCGATGTGCACGGTCGCCCACGAACGGGCCGCCTCCGCGTCCCGGTCCCGGAGAGCGCCGAGGATCGCCCGGTGCTCGTGCAGGGTGCGGCTCACCGCGTCCTCCTGGGTCAGACCGCGCCAGATCCGGGCCCGGGTGGTGGGTCCGGACAGGCCGTCCAGCAGGGAACACAGCACCGAGTTGCCGGAGGACTGCACGATGCCCCGGTGGAACTCCAGGTCGCAGGCCACCAGCTCCTCCACCGACGGATCGGAGCCCAGTTTGTCCAACTGGGCCGTCAGCACGTCCAGTTGCTGCTCACTGATGCGGGCCGACGCCATGGCCGTCGCGGCCGGCTCCAGGATGCGGCGCACCGCGAGGAACTCCAGCACGGTGTCGTCGCGGTGGAAGTCCACGACGAAGCTCAGCGCCTCCAGCAGGAGTTGGGGGTCGAGACTCGTCACATAGGTGCCGTCGCCCTGCCGCACGTCCAGGATCCGGATCAGCGACAGGGCGCGTACGGCCTCGCGCAGGGAGTTGCGGGAGAGACCGAGCTCGGCGGCGAGCTCGCTCTCCTTGGGCAGACGGTCGCCCGGCCGCAGCGCGCCGGAGACGATCATTCCCTTGATCTTCTCGATCGCCTCATCGGTGACTGCCATGGCGGGCCTCCCTGTGCACTGAGACATCCGATCTCTCCCCCATTATGGGGTTCAGTGGGTTGAACCAGGCCGGGAATCCCGATGTCATCAAGGGAAAGGGCAGGACGTCGCCGCCGTGCACGAGCAGATCGATGCGCTCACTCATCCAGCCTTCTTCTCCCCGAGCAGCCGCAGCGCCTCCAGTGCCACGACCGAGCCGCGTTCCACACCTCGCGCGACCACCTCCCGGTGCGGGTCATAGCCGCCCGTGGAGAAAGCCGCCTCCTCGCCGATCAGTTCGTCGGCGTTGGCGCCGTCCACGACCAGCACACCGCCCGCGACCAGCCCGCGCAGAGAAGCGGTCACCAGCAGCGCGGACAGCTCCATCTCGATCGCCGCGAGACCCGCCCGTTCGTAGGCGTTCAAGGGGATCAGCCCCGGCTGGAAGGCGGCCCGTGTCCACACGATCCCGCGGTGGTGCGGCACGCCCGCCTCCCGGGCCGCGCGCTGCAGGGCGAGCACCGCCTCGGGCGCGGAGACCGCAGGGTACTCGGCGGGCAGCAACTGGGCGGTCACGCCGTCGTCGCGCACGGCCGCCTCCGCGATCACCAGGTCCCCGTCGGCGATCCCGGCCTTCATCGCACCCGCCGTGCCGAACCGCACGAAGGTGCGCACCCCGGCGTCCGCCAGTTCCTGGAAGAGCAGGATGGCGCCCGGCGCGCCCACCCCGTGCGAGGCCACCGTGACCCCCAGTCCCTTCCAGTTGCCCGCGAACACCCGGTACTCACGGTGGTACGAGACCTCGGCGGCGTTGTCGAGCAGCGCGGCCACCCTCGCCGCGCGCGCCGGGTCGCCCACGAGGACGGCGTACGGCGGCAACCCGGTGCGGGGGATACGGGTGACGGGCGACAGGGTCTGCGTCATGAGGCGACTCCAGCGGATCGGCGAGTGCGGAGGGCGCCGCGCGGCGAGCGCGCATCGCGTCTTCGGACACCGTACGCAGGCGGGACGCCGGCACATGGGCGAGGGGCGGCCCCTGGGGGGGGAGCCGCCCCTCGGCGCGGGATGCCTACCGCTTGTCGAGCAGGTCCTGCACCTTGCCGCGCACCTCGTCCGTGGCCAGGCCGCGGATCGTCAGGGTGGTACGGCGGCGCAGCACGTCGTCCGCCGTCTCGGCCCACTCGTGGTCCCGGGCGTAGACGACCTGCGCCCAGATCTCCGGGGCGTCCGGGTGGACGCGCTCGCCCAGCTCCGGGTTCTCGTTGGCCAGCCGAGCGATGTCGAAGGCCAGCGAACCGTAGTGGGTCGCCAGGTGCTTGGCGGTGTCGGGAGCCATGCGCGGACCGGGCGCCGGACCGTCGACGACCAGCCGGTGGGCGACCGCGCGCGGGTTGGCGATGCCCGGCAGCGGCAGCCGCTTGGGCAGCGTGGAGATCGGTTCGAAGTCGTCGCCGAGCGGACGGCCCGGCAGCGACTCCAGCTTCTGCATGACCGTGCGGCCGATGTGCCGGAACGTGGTCCACTTGCCGCCCGCGACGGACAGCATGCCGCCCCGCCCCTCGGTGACGACGGTCTCGCGCTTGGCCTTGGCGGTGTCACCGGGGCCGCCGGGCAGCACCCGCAGACCGGCGAAGGAGTAGGTGATGAGATCGCGCTGCAGCTGCTGGTCGCGGACCGAGAAGGCGGCCTCGTCGAGGATCTGCGCGATGTCCTTGTCGCCCACGGAGACCTCGGCCGGATCGCCCTCGTACTGCTCGTCGGTGGTGCCGAGCAGCAGCATGTCCTCCCAGGGGAGGGCGAAGGTGATGCGGTACTTGTCGATCGGGGTCGCCAGCGCCGCCCTCCAGGGGGAGGTGCGCTTGAGCACCAGGTGCACCCCCTTGGACAGGCGTATGGAGGGTGCCGCCGTCGGGTCCTCCATCCTGCGCACATGGTCGACCCACGGGCCGGTCGCGTTGAGCACCAGCCGCGCGTCGACGCCGAACTCGTCGCCGGACAGGCCGTCCCTCAGCTCGGCGCCGGTGACCCGGCCCTTGGTGAAGCGCAGTCCGGTGACCACGGTGTGGTTGAGGACGACGGCGCCCGCCTCGACCGCCGCGCGGACCGTCATCAGGGCCATGCGGGCGTCGTTCATCTGGTCGTCGCCGTAGACGGCGACGGCCTTGAGGTTCTCGGTGCGCAGCTCCGGCACGTCCTGCTGTGCCTTGGCCGGCGAGAGCAGATGGCCGACGCCGTCACCGAACGCCGACAGTGCGGAGTAGGCGAAGACGCCCGCCCCGAGCTTCGCCGCGCCGTGCGGCCCGCCCTTGTACACGGGGAGGTAGAACGTGAGCGGATTCGCCAGGTGGGGGGCCACCTGACGGGAGACCGCACGGCGCTCGAAGTGGTTCTCCGCCACCAGCTTCACCGCGCCGGTCTGCAGGTAGCGCAGTCCGCCGTGGAGCAGCTTGGAGGAGGCGGAGGAGGTGGCGCCGGCGAAGTCGCCGGCGTCCACCAGCGCCACCCGCAGGCCCGACTGGGCGGCATGCCAGGCCGTGGAGATGCCCAGGATTCCGCCGCCGATCACCAGGAGGTCGAATGTCGCCCTGGACAATTGTTCCCTGGTCTCGGCGCGGCTCGGGTTGGAGCCGTAGGCCGGGTGAGTCCCCAGAGCCGGGACACTCTGCAGGGTGGTCATCGCTGTCTACTCCTCGTGTTCGATCCAGCCCATGGTCCGCTCGACGGCCTTGAGCCAGTTCTTGTACTCACGGTCGCGGATCTCCGCGTCCATGTGGGGCGTCCACTCGGCGGCGCGGCGCCAGTTGGCGCGCAGGTCGTCGGTGCTGGTCCAGAAGCCCACCGCCAGACCGGCGGCGTAGGCGGCGCCGAGGCAGGTGGTCTCGGCGACCATCGGGCGCACCACCGGCGCGTCCAGGACGTCCGCGAGCGTCTGCATCAGCAGGTTGTTGGAGGTCATACCGCCGTCGACCTTCAGGGTCGACAGCTCCACGCCCGAGTCCTTGGTCATGGCGTCCGCGATCTCGCGGGTCTGCCAGGCGGTCGCCTCCAGGACGGCGCGCGCGAGGTGGGCCTTGGTGACGTACCGGGTCAGCCCGGCGATCACACCGCGGGCGTCGGAGCGCCAGTAGGGAGCGAACAGACCGGAGAAGGCCGGCACGAAGTAGGCGCCGCCGTTGTCCTCGACCGTGAGCGCGAGGGTCTCGATCTCGGCGGCGGTCTTGATCAGACCCATCTGGTCGCGCATCCACTGCACCAGGGAGCCGGTGACCGCGATCGAGCCCTCCAGGGCGTAGACCGGCTTCTGGTTGCCGATCTGGTAGCCGACGGTGGTCAGCAGGCCCGAGTAAGAGTTGATGATCTTGTCGCCGGTGTTCATCACCATGAAGGTGCCGGTGCCGTAGGTGGACTTGGTCTCACCCTCGGAGAAGCAGGTCTGGCCGAACAGGGCGGCCTGCTGGTCGCCGAGCGCGGAGGCGACCGGGATGCCGCCGAGCAGCTCGCCGACGCGCCCGCCGGTGATCTCGCCGTACACCTCTGCGGACGACCGGATCTGAGGCAGCATCGAGAGCGGGACGCCGATGGACTCGGCGATCCTCTCGTCCCACTCCATGGTGTGCAGGTTCATCAGCAGCGTGCGGGAGGCGTTGGTCACGTCGGTGACGTGGTGGCCGCCGTTGACACCGCCCGTCAGGTTCCAGATGACCCAGGTGTCCATGGTGCCGAAGAGGATGTCGCCCGCCTCGGCGCGCTCGCGCAGGCCCTCCACGTTGTCGAGCAGCCAACGGGCCTTGGGGCCCGCGAAGTACGAGGCCAGCGGCAGACCGGTCTCACGGCGGAAGCGGTCCTGGCCCACGTTGCGGCCGAGTTCCTTGCAGAGCGCGTCCGTACGGGTGTCCTGCCAGACGATGGCGTTGTGGACGGGCTCACCGGTGTTCTTGTCCCACAGCACGGTCGTCTCGCGCTGGTTGGTGATGCCGATGGCCTTGATGTCGTCCCGGGTGATGCCGGCCTTCTCGACGGCTCCGGTGACGACGTCCTGGACGTTGGTCCAGATCTCGGTGGCGTTGTGCTCGACCCAGCCCGGCTTGGGGAAGATCTGCTCGTGCTCCTTCTGGTCGACGGAGACGATACGGCCGTCACGGTCGAAGACGATGCAGCGCGAGGACGTGGTGCCCTGGTCGATGGCGGCGATGAAGGGGCCGGCGGTGTGTGCGTCGGTCACGGTGTGCTCCTGGAATTCCGTGGATAAGAGGGGCGGTCTTTACGGCGCGCGGTGCTCAGAGGTGATGCCCGGAGAAGGTCAGTTCGCTCAAGCAAAGGCGACGTTGTATATGCCTGCGGCGATCGCGCCGCCGACCAGCGGGCCGACGACCGGGATCCAGGCGTAGCCCCAGTCGGAGCCGCCCTTGTTGGGCAGGGGAAGAAGTGCGTGGACGATGCGCGGACCCAGGTCGCGGGCCGGGTTGATCGCGTAGCCGGTCGGGCCGCCGAGCGAGAGACCTATGGAGACGACCACCAGCGCGGTGATCAGGGCACCCAGGTTGCCGAGACCGTTGCCCTTGTCGTTGAGGCCCTGTGTGAGCACCGCGAGGACCAGCACGATCGTGCCGATGATCTCCGTGGCGAGGTTCATCACCGCGTTCCGGATCTCGGGACCGGTGGAGAAGATGCCGAGCACCGGGCCGGCCTGGGTCTCCTGGGCCTCGAGGGCCTTGGTGTCCTGTGCGCCCGGGCCCCCGACGATCTCTCTGTCGGTGAGGTGGGACTGGAACTGGCCGTAGTAGACGACCCAGACCAGGGCCGCACCGATCATCGCGCCGAGCAGCTGTCCGGCCCAGTAGACCGGGACGTTGCTCCAGTCGCCGTCCTTGATGGCGAGTGCGAGCGTCACCGCCGGGTTGAGGTGGGCACCGGACAGGGGCGCTGAGGTGTAGACGGCCGTCAGAACGGCGAAGCCCCACCCGAAAGCGATGGCGAGCCAGCCGGCGTTACGGGCCTTGGAGGCCTTCAGTGTCACTGCGGCGCAGACGCCGCCGCCGAGCAGGATGAGTATGGCGGTACCGATGGTCTCGCCGATGAAGATGTCGGAGCTGGACACCCGCGACTCCTTTGTCCTTCGTCCAGGGGAAGGCGAACCCCGGGTCCCTCCGGTGGTCCGCGCCCTCAGGGGTGAGAGCGATGCCGGCCCTTGGCGTTGCCACACTCTAACGCGTATTGCCGGTAGGTGTTCGACAATGCCGACCGATGGACGGGAGTCTCGCTTCCGGTTCGGCGACGCGTCAAGAGTCCGGTAATCGAAAACGGGATCGTTACTGATCGCCGAGAGTTATCGATCTTGGGCGGGTGCGCACCGCGTACGGTTGCCCACCGTCCGTGGCCGAGTGACCGCCCGGGAAGGCCCGTACCCGAATCCCGGCCGCGGAGGCTCCGTGGTGTGCGGGCACGCCGAAGGGCCGGTACGGCGCCGTCGTACCGGCCGTGCAGGACGCGCCTCAGAACCGTCCGGCGCCCAGGTCCCGTGACACCGCGCGGGCGCAGTCGCGCACTGCCGCGATCAGCTCGGGGCGCAGCTCCCCGTCCCGGCACACACGCTCCACGGCGCCCGTGATGCCCACCGCGCCCACCGGCATCCGCCGCCGGTCGTGGATGGGCGCGGCGACCGAGGCGACTCCGGTCCACGTCTCCTCGACGTCGGCCGCGTACCCGCGTGCCCGGGTCAGGTCGAGCAGATGCTCGAATGCCTCCGGTTCGCAGACGGTGCGGTCGGTGAACGGCTTCCGGTCCGCCTCCAGCACTTCGCTGTGCGCGACCGGGTCGTACGCCGAGAGGACCTTGCCGAGGGCCGTGGAGTGCAGCGGCTGCATGGCCCCGATCTCCAGGACCTGCCGGCTGTCGTCGGGCCGGAACACGTGGTGCACGATCAGCACGCCCTGCTGGTGCAGCACCCCCAGATAAACGCTCTCACCGCTCGAACGGGCGAGGTCGTCCGTCCACACCAGGGCACGCGCCCGCAGTTCGTGGACATCGAGGTAGGTCGTACCGAGGCGCAGCAGCTCGGCCCCCAGCTGGTAGCGGCCCGAGGCCGTGTCCTGCTCGACGAAGCCCTCCTGCTGGAGCGTGCGGAGTATGCCGTGGGCGGTGCCCTTGGCCAGGCCCAGTGACGAGGCGATGTCCGACAGGCCGAGCCGTCGCTCGCCACCCGCGAGGAGCCGCAGCATCGCGGCCGCCCGTTCGAGCGACTGGATGTTCCGTGCCATCGCCGTCCTGCCCTCCGTCCGATCTACCGCCGGCTGTCATTCGTGTGCTGCCGTTCGGCAATGCCGAACACTACCGGTCGATGTGGACCTCCCGCTAATGGCAGGACGCCATCCGTTCGGGCGGATTCTCCACCGGGGTCACATCGGAGGCACGGTCGTCCGCCCCCTGGACGCCTCTGACCGTACGGCCTGCCGCGGGCTACCCTGGCCGCGTGCGCCTTCCACGGGAAGCGCAAAGCCGACAGCCGTCGCACCCCAGGGAGCAGCTTCCATGGCCTCGTTGCCGAACCCGTCCCTTTCGTCCGTCTCCGCCGACAGCCGGCCCCGATCCGAAGCGCTCCGGGAAGCCCTCGCCACCCGCGTCGTGGTGGCCGACGGCGCGATGGGCACGATGCTCCAGGCTCAGGAACCCACGCTCGAGGACTTCCAGGGGCTCGAGGGCTGCAACGAGGTCCTCAACGTCACCCGCCCCGACATCGTCCGCTCCGTCCACGAGGCGTACTTCGCGGTGGGCGTCGACTGCGTCGAGACCAACACCTTCGGGGCCAACCACGCGGCCATGGCCGAGTACGAGATCGCCGGGCGGGTGTACGAGCTGTCGGAGGCGGGCGCCCGGATCGCCCGCGAGGTGGCGGACCGGTTCGCCACCGACGACGGCCGCCCCCGCTGGGTTCTCGGCTCCATGGGCCCCGGCACCAAGCTGCCCACCCTCGGCCACGCCCCCTACACCGCCCTGCGCGATGCCTACCAGCGCAACGCCGAGGGCCTGATCACCGGCGGCGCCGACGCGCTGCTCGTGGAGACCACCCAGGACCTGCTGCAGACCAAGGCCGCCGTGCTCGGCGCCCGCAGGGGCCTGGACGCCCTCGGCCTGGACGTCCCGCTGATCGTCTCGGTCACCGTGGAGACCACCGGCACCATGCTGCTCGGCTCCGAGATCGGCGCGGCCCTGACCGCCCTCGAGCCGCTCGGCATCGACATGATCGGCCTGAACTGCGCCACCGGCCCGGCCGAGATGAGCGAGCACCTGCGCTACCTCGCCCGGCACTCCCGTATCCCGCTGTCCTGCATGCCCAACGCCGGCCTGCCCGTGCTCGGCAAGGACGGTGCCCACTACCCGCTCACCGCCCCCGAGCTGGCCGACGCCCAGGAGACCTTCGTCCGGGAGTACGGCCTGTCGCTGGTCGGCGGCTGCTGCGGCACCACCCCCGAACACCTGCGCCAGGTGGTGGAGCGCGTCCGGGATCTCACCCCCGCCGAGCGCCGTCCCCGCCCCGAACCGGGCGCCGCCTCCCTGTACCAGAGCGTGCCGTTCCGTCAGGACATCTCGTACCTGGCCATCGGCGAGCGCACCAACGCCAACGGCTCCAAGAAGTTCCGCGAGGCCATGCTGGACGGCCGCTGGGACGACTGCGTGGAGATGGCCCGCGAGCAGATCCGTGAGGGCGCCCACATGCTCGACCTGTGTGTCGACTACGTGGGCCGCGACGGAGTCGCCGACATGGAGGAGCTGGCCGGCCGCTTCGCCACCGCCTCCACGCTGCCGATCGTCCTCGACTCCACCGAAGTGGACGTCATCAGCGCGGGGTTGGAGAAGCTCGGTGGCCGCGCCGTGATCAACTCGGTCAACTACGAGGACGGCGGCGGCCCGGAGTCGCGCTTCGCGAAGGTCACCCGGCTCGCTCAGGAACACGGCGCCGCGCTCATCGCCCTGACCATCGACGAGGAGGGTCAGGCCCGTACCCCCGAGAAGAAGGTCGAGATCGCCGAGCGGCTGATCGCCGACCTGTCCGGGAACTGGGGCATCCGTGAGGAGGACATCCTCGTCGACACCCTGACCTTCACCATCTGCACCGGCCAGGAGGAGTCGCGCAAGGACGGCATCGCGACCATCGAGGCCATCCGTGAGCTGAAGAAACGTCACCCGGACGTGCAGACCACGCTGGGTCTGTCCAACATCTCCTTCGGCCTCAACCCGGCCGCGCGCATCCTGCTCAACTCCGTCTTCCTCGACGAATGCGTCAAGGCGGGGCTCGACTCGGCCATCGTGCACGCCTCGAAGATCCTGCCCATCGCGCGCTTCGACGAGGAGCAGGTCGCCACGGCCCTCGACCTGATCTACGACCGCCGTGCCGAGGGTTACGACCCGCTGCAGAAGCTCATGGCGCTGTTCGAGGGAGCCACCGCCACCTCGCTGAAGGCGGGCAAGGCCGAGGAACTGGCGGCGCTGCCCCTGGAGGAGCGCCTCAAGCGGCGCATCATCGACGGCGAGAAGAGCGGTCTGGAGGCCGACCTCGACGAGGCCCTGCGGTCGCGGCCCGCACTCGACATCGTCAACGACACACTGCTGGACGGCATGAAGGTCGTCGGCGAGCTGTTCGGCTCCGGCCAGATGCAGCTGCCCTTCGTGCTCCAGTCCGCCGAGGTGATGAAGTCCGCGGTCGCGTACCTCGAACCCCACATGGAGAAGACCGACGAGGCGGGCAAGGGCACCATCGTGCTGGCCACCGTGCGCGGCGACGTCCACGACATCGGCAAGAACCTCGTCGACATCATCCTGTCCAACAACGGCTACAACGTGGTCAACCTCGGCATCAAGCAGCCCGTCTCCGCGATCCTGGAGGCCGCCGAGGAGCACAGGGCCGACGTCATCGGCATGTCCGGGCTTCTGGTCAAGTCCACGGTGATCATGAAGGAGAACCTGGAGGAGCTCAACCAGCGGGGGCTCGCCGCCTCCTACCCGGTCATCCTCGGCGGCGCGGCGCTGACCCGGGCGTATGTCGAACAGGATCTGCACGAGCTGTACGAGGGCGAAGTCCGCTACGCCCGCGACGCGTTCGAGGGACTGCGTCTGATGGACGCGCTGATCGGGGTCAAGCGCGGTGTGCCCGGGGCGAAGCTGCCCGAACTGAGGCAGCGTCGGGTACGGGCCACCACCGTCGAGATCGAGGAGCGGCCCGAGGAAGGGCACGTCCGCTCCGATGTCGCCACCGACAACCCCGTGCCCACGCCGCCCTTCCTGGGCACCCGTGTCATCAAGGGCATCGCGCTCAAGGAGTACGCCGCCTGGCTGGACGAGGGTGCGCTGTTCAAGGGCCAGTGGGGCCTCAAGCAGGCACGCACGGGGGACGGGCCGACGTACGAGGAGCTCGTCGAGACCGAGGGCAGGCCGCGGCTGCGCGGGCTGCTCGACCGGCTCCAGACGGAGAACCTCCTCGAAGCGGCCGTCGTCTACGGGTACTTCCCGTGCGTCTCCAAGGACGACGACCTGATCATCCTCGACGAACAGGGCAACGAGCGCACCCGGTTCACCTTCCCGCGTCAGCGGCGCGGCCGGCGGCTCTGCCTGGCCGACTTCTTCCGCCCTGAGGAGACCGGTGAGAAGGACGTCGTGGGCCTCCAGGTCGTCACCATCGGCTCCCGGATCGGCGAGGAGACCGGGCGCCTCTTCGAGTCCAACTCCTACCGTGACTACCTCGAACTGCACGGTCTGTCCGTGCAGTTGGCGGAGGCGCTCGCCGAGTACTGGCACGCGCGGGTCCGCTCGGAACTCGGCTTCGCCGGCGAGGACCCGGCCGACATGGAGGACATGTTCGCCCTCAAGTACCGGGGCGCCCGCTTCTCGCTCGGCTACGGCGCCTGCCCCGACCTGGAGGACCGCGCCAAGATCGCCCAACTGCTCGAGCCGGAGCGGATCGGTGTCCACCTGTCCGAGGAGTTCCAGCTGCACCCGGAGCAGTCCACGGACGCGATCGTGATCCACCACCCCGAGGCGAAGTACTTCAACGCACGCTAGTGCTGCGACCGGCAAGGTTCACCGGCAAACCTCTCCGGCCACAGCATCAGCGCGTCCGCGCCTGCCGGCGGCGCCCACGGGCGCCCGGTGCGTCCCCGGGGTCGCGCACCGGCCGGGGTGCGCCCTGGCACACCACGACGGCCCGTGCCCCGTCCGGCCGGGTGCGGGCCGTCGCCCGTGTACCCCCGCCCGTGTCAGGGACCGCGTTCCCACGCGTCCGCGCGCCGACCGTTCGCCCATGTGCGCGATCACACAGCGTGGCACTCCGGTACCGAAGAGCACTGCAATCACGGGCGACGTACACTGGTCGGTCCACCGCAGGCCGGTTCCCTCCGTGGGAACCGGCCTGGTCGTCCCTTCAAGGAGGTACGTCGGATGACCACCACGGTCCCTGCCCTCGGCACCCGTACGGCCGAAGGCTCAGCGCTGCAGGCCGTACTCCTCGACATGGACGGCACCCTGGTGGACACCGAAGGATTCTGGTGGGACGTCGAGGTCGAGGTCTTCGCCGCCCTCGGACACACACTCGAAGAGTCATGGCGCCATGTCGTCGTGGGCGGCCCCATGACACGCAGCGCAGGCTTCCTCATCGAGGCCACCGGCGCCGACATCACCTTCGACGAGCTCTCCGTGCTGCTCAACGACGGGTTCGAGACGCGCATCGACCACAGGCTGCCCCTGATGCCGGGTGCCGCCCGGCTGCTGGCCGAGCTGGCGGCGCACGAGATCCCGACCGCTCTGGTCTCCGCTTCGCACCGCCGCATCATCGACCGCATCCTGGCCTCCATCGGCCCCCAGTACTTCGCGCTGACGGTCGCGGGCGACGAGGTCGAGCGCACCAAGCCGTTCCCCGACCCCTATCTGGTGGCGGCACGAGGGCTGGAGGCGGAGCCGGCCCGGTGTGCGGTGATCGAGGACACGGCGACCGGGGTCGCGGCCGCGGAGGCCGCCGGCTGCCGGGTGATCGCCGTCCCTTCGGTCGCCCCCATCGCTCCCGCCGTCGGCCGCACCGTGGTGACCTCGCTCGAAGAGGTCGACCTGCCATTTCTGCGCAGTTTGATGACGGAAATGCGCTGAACGTTCACGCTGCGTGCTCCGGAATGGACGGATTACCTCCGGCTGTCCAGTCGCATGAATTAATTCCTGGCGTGCGACCGAATTCCGATGCCTGCCCGCAGAGTTGAGGGTGTGACGTTTGCCACATACCGGGGGATCGACAGTGGGCCCCCTGTGTGCTGTTCCACCCTTTCGGATGGCTCGGGTATGTCCTTGTGTCCTGATTGATGAAACGCTGCACTAATCCTTCCTCGGCCGGTTTTCCGATACGTTCCCGGCCGGTTCCACAGCGTGATGGGGGCTCAACTCCGATAGCTGTCAGCCTTCGTGCGAGTTTCGCACTAATCTCATCACGAGAACATCGCCACAACTCCCGTGATCCGCCACGCCACCCTTGCCTGCCGGGTACACGGACTTGACCGCTCTGGAGAAACGCGAGCATGAACCGTAAGACTTTGGTGCTGCCGGCCGTCGCTGGTCTGCTCACCCCCGTCCTCGCCGCCTGCGGCGGGTCCGGCAGCGGGGGCAGCAGCGGTGACGCCATCGTCGTCGGTACCACCGACCGGTTCACCGCCTCCAGCGATGCCCCCGCGCCCATTGACCCGGCGTACGGGTACGACGTGGGCACCTGGAATGTCCTCCGGCAGACCGTGCAGACGCTGATGGTCCAGCCCCGCGGCGACGGTGACCCCGAGCCCGAGGCCGCCGAGAGCTGCGGTTTCACCGACACCGGCAACGAGCGCTACGCGTGCAAGCTGCGCAAGGACCTGAAGTTCTCCAACGGCGACTCGGTGACCGCGGCCGATGTGAAGTTCTCCATCGACCGTGCCCGTGCCATCAAGGCCGACAGCGGCGTCTTCGCCCTGTTGTCCACCATCGACACCATCGAGACAAAGGGCGACGACGAGGTCATCTTCCACCTCAAGACCGCGGACGCCACCTTCCCGTTCAAGCTGTCGACGCCGGTCGCCGGCATTGTCAACCCCAAGGACTACGACAAGAGCAAGCTGCGCGACGGGTTCTCGGTCGACGGTTCCGGGCCCTACACGCTGCAGGCCGAGGTCAAGAACAACGAGATGGTGAAGGCCACCTTCACCAAGAACCCCAACTACAAGGGTCTGCTCACCCCGAAGAACGACAAGGTGGTGCTGGAGTCCTTCAAGGACGCCGACAGCATGGGCGCCGCCCTCGACAAGGGCGACATCGACGTCATGACCCGCACCATGGCGCCGGACCAGATCCGCAAGCTGCAGAACGACACGAACGGCCACGTCAACCTGGTCGAGTTGCCGGGCCTGGAGATCCGCTACCTGGGCTTCAACACCGGCGCCGACTCGGTGAAGAACGCGGCCGTCCGCCAGGCCATGGCGCAGATCATCGACCGTGGTGCGCTGGTCTCCAAGGTGTACGGCTCCGAGGCGCAGCCACTGTACTCGCTCGTCCCGGCCACCATCACCGGCCACTCCAACTCGTTCTTCAACAAGTACGGCGACCCGAGCGTGGCCAAGGCCCGCACGACGCTGAACAAGGCGAACGTCAGCACCCCGGTGAAGCTGACGCTGCACTACACGACCGACCACTACGGTCCGGGCACCGCCAAGGAGTTCGAGGTCCTCAAGCAACAGCTCAACTCGAGTGGGCTGTTCGACGTCAGCGTCGAGGGCACCACTTGGGACAAGTTCCGCCCGGCCGAGATAAAGGGCCAGTACGACGTCTACGGCATGGGTTGGTTCCCCGACTTCCCGGACGCCGACAACTATCTCGCGCCGTTCCTCGACAAGGACAACACCCTCGGCTCGCCGTACAACAACAGCGACATCCGCAACAGCCTGATCCCCGCGTCCCGGCGTGAGGCCGACCGTCTGGCCGCGTCGAAGAGCATCACGGAGATTCAGGACATCGTCGCCAAAGACGTGCCGATCCTCCCGCTGTGGCAGGGCAAGCAGTACGTCGCCACCCGTGACGACATCACGGGCAGCGAGTACGCGATGAACTCCTCCTCCACCCTGCAGCTGTGGGAGCTCGGCCGCGGTGTGGGCAGCTGACCTCATGCCTCGAAGGTCCCCGGGTACCCCCCCGGGTGCCTCCTTTGCGTTCGCGATACGATCCGGTGGCTCCCGCCCGGCCCGGAACATGTCGAGTCCGGGGTCAATCACACAACCGAAGACAAGGCACACGCACGTGAACATGCGCACCCAGTGGCCCGCCCTGTCCGTCGCGACGGGACTGGCCGCCGGCCTGCTCACCGGATGCGGCACCTCAGCGGATGACTCCGGTGGCACCGGCTCCTCCATCGTGATGGGGATGTCCGACGACGTCCTGGCCACCGACCCCGCCTCCGGCTACGACCCGGGGTCCTGGCTGCTGTTCAACAACGTCTTCCAGTCCCTGCTGAGCTTCCCCAACGGCAACACGGAACCGGAGCCCGAGGCCGCCAGGGAGTGCTCGTTCACGGACACGGCGACCAGGGTCTACTCGTGCACCCTCAAGGACGGACTGAAGTTCAGCAACGGCCACCCGCTCACCTCGAAGGACGTCAAGTTCTCCTTCGACCGCATGCTGAAGATCAACGACTCCGCCGGTCCCGCGATCATGTTCCCCATGCTCGCCTCGGTCGAGACACCGGACGCCAAGACCGTCGTGTTCAAGCTGAAGTACGCCGACGCCACCTTCCCCAGCAAGATAGCCTCCGGCGCCGGCTCGATCGTGGACCACGCCGAGTACCCTGCCGGCACACTGCGGACGGACGGGAAGGCGGTCGGCTCCGGCCCCTACAAGCTGGACTCCTTCGGCAAGGACAAGGCCGTCTTCTCCGTCAACTCCGCCTACAAGGGCACCGCCAAGGTGCGCAACTCCGGTGTCACCATCAGGTTCTTCCACGGCGACCAGTCCGCCCTGAAGACCGCCCTCCAGGACAACCGGATCGACCTCGCCTACCGCGGTCTTGCCGCCTCCGACATCGCCGACATCGACAACGACACCTCCACCGGCAAGGGCATCGACGTCGTGGAGGGCTCCAGCGCCGAGGTCCAGCACCTGGTCTTCAACATGGACGACCCGGTGGCCGGGAAGCTCGGTGTCCGCAAAGCCATCACCTACCTCCTCGACCGCGACGCCCTCGTCGACAAGGTGTACAACGACACGGCGACCCCCCTCTACTCGATCATCCCGGCCGGCATCACCGGCCACAACACGGCCTTCTTCGACACCTACGGCGCCCGCCCCTCGAAGGCCAAGGCCGCTGCCTCACTGAAGGCCGACGGCATCACCGGCAAGGTGAAGCTGACGCTGTGGTCCACGCCCTCGCGCTACGGGCCCGCCACCGACGAGGAACTCAAGACGGTCGCCCAGCAGCTCAACGCCAGCGGGCTGTTCGACGCCTCCGTCAAGTCCGTCGCCTTCGACCAGTACGAGAAGGACATCGCCGCGGGCAAGTACGGCGTGTATGTGAAGGGCTGGGTCCCGGACTACCCCGACCCCGACAACTTCACCGCCCCGTTCTTCGGCAAGGGCAACGTGCTGGACAACCGCTACGTGAACAAGACGATCACCGGCGAGCTCATCCCGAAGACGGCCGCACAGAGTGACCGATCGTCGACCGACGACGAGTACGGCAAGCTCCAGGACATCGTCGCCCAGGACGTCCCGGTCATCCCGGTCTGGCAGGCCAAGCAGTACGCCGTCACGCGGGACAACGTCTACGGGCTCGAGTTCTGCCTCGACGCCTCTACGGTGTTCCGGTTCTGGGAGATCAGCAAGAGCTGAGCAGGGACGGTACCGACACGGAGGGCGCCCCCGTCCAGAGGGAGGGGGCGCCCTACGCGCTGCCGGGAGGTCCGGCCGACCGCCGCGGAATGTGCCGGTGAGCCCGCCGCGCGCTACTGCGTGCCCGGGCGCACCAGACCGCTCTCGTACGCGTACACCGCGGCCTGCACGCGGTCCCGCAGCCCCAGCTTGGTGAGCACATGGCCGACGTGCGTCTTGACCGTCGTCTCGCTGACGAACAGGTCGGCGGCGATCTCGGCGTTGGACAACCCCCGCGCCACCAGCTTCAGCACCTCCACCTCGCGCTCCGTGAGCGTGTGCAGCGTGTCCGGAACCGGCTCGTCCCCGGACGGCAGATGGCCCGCGTACTTGTCGAGCAGCCGACGGGTGATGCTCGGAGCGAGCATCGCCTCGCCCGCCGCGACCACCCGGATCGCCTGCACGAGCTCATGGGCGGGAGCGTCCTTGAGGAGGAAACCGCTGGCCCCGGCGCGCAACGCCTCCACCACGTACTCGTCGAGGTCGAAGGTGGTCAGCACCAGCACCTTCGCCGGACCGTCCCGCCCGGGCCCGGTGATCTGCCGGGTCGCCTCCACTCCGTCCATCCGCGGCATGCGGATGTCCATCAGCACCACATCGGGCTGCAGGGCACGCACCTGGTCGAGCGCCTGGAGGCCGTCTCCGGCCTCGCCGACGACCGCGATGTCCTGCTCGGCCTCCAGGATCATCCGGAAGCCCGTGCGCAGCAGCGGCTGGTCGTCGACCAGTAGGACGCGGATGGCCACGTGAGTCTCCTTCGCTAGTCCGCGCCCATTCTGCCCTGCGCGGCGTCACCCGGTTCGGGCACCCCGACCGGCACCCGCCCCCTCTCCCCGGGGTCGCTCTGCGGACCCTCGGCAGAACGCCCGTCGGCCGCCCGCACCGGCAGCGGGTACGGCGGGGGAGTACCACCGAACTCCGGGCACAGGGCCTGGTGATCGCACCAGCCGCACAACTTGGTGGGCCTCGGCCGCCAGTCACCCGTCTCCGTAGCCCGCCGGATCGCCTCCCACAACGCCAGCAGCTTGCGCTCGACGCGCTCCAGATCCGCGAGCACGGGGTCGTACGTCAGCACATCGCCGCTGCCCAGATAGACAAGCTGCAGCCGACGCGGGACGACCCCCTTCAGCCGCCACACCACCAGGGCGTAGAACGTCATCTGGAACAGCGCGCCCTCGGCGTACTCGGGCCGGGGCGCCTTGCCCGTCTTGTAGTCGACGATGCGCACCTCACCGGTGGGCGCCACGTCCACGCGGTCGATGATCCCCCGCAGCCTGAGCCCCGAATCAAGCTCCGCCTCGACGAACAGCTCCCGCTCGGCGGGCTCCAGACGGGTCGGGTCCTCCAGCGCGAACCAGCGCTCGACGAGCTGCTCCGCCTCACCGAGCCAGCGCGCCAGCCGCTCGCCGTCCGGATCGTCGGCGAACAGCTCCGTCACCTCCGGCCTGCTCTCCCGCAACCGGTCCCACTGGCCCGGCACCAGCGACTTGGCGTGGGGAGCGGTCCGCTCGGCGGCCGGCACGTCGAAGAGCCTCTCCAGCACCGCATGCACCAGCGTGCCCCGGGTCGCGGCCTCACTCGGCTTCTCGGGCAGCCTGTCGATCACGCGGAACCGGTACAGGAGCGGGCACTGCATGAAGTCGCCGACACGCGAGGGCGACAGCGACCCCGGGGGCACTGCGGCCTCGGCGGACGGCCCGGCGGCGCCGTCGGTGCTGGTTTCCATGACGACAGACCATACGGCCCGCCACTGACAGTGACACAGCCTCGCCCGGGCAGGGCCCGGCCCCGGCGCCCGGCCCGCCGGCCACCCGACGCTCCGTGCGGTGGCCGAGCGCCCCATGAGACAGGGGTCAACCGACGCGACGACGGGGACAACAGAGGGGGTGCCGGGGCAGAACACGAAGCGACGGCCGCATACCATCGACCACAGGCCCTCCCACCCGGCACGACCGGGGCCGGGAAACGCTTCGATCGAGGGGACATCGTGGACGAGAGCGGCGGGAGCGGACAGCCGCGCCCCGGCAACGACGGGGCGAACGACCGCGAGGCAGCCCCCACGGCGCGAACCGCCGAACCCGCACACCCCGAACCCGAGCGGGACCGCGCACACCGCCCCGCCCCGCGGACGGAACCGGCGGCCTCACGCGATGAGGCCGCAGCGCCCGCGTCCGGTGGACAGGGCGAGGAGCCGGTGGCGGCCGACGCGGAGAACGGGGACAGCGGGCCGACCGGTGCCGCCGGCCCGTCCCGGCAAGAACCGGATGGGCCCCCCGTGACCGGCCCGGCACCGGACCACTCCGACGGCCGAACGGGCTCCCCACCGCACGGCGACCGGTCCGGCACCCCGTCCACGGACGACAGCGCCGCCCCGGACACGTCGGACGCCTCCACGCCCGGGCGCACCCCCGACCACGGTCACCCCACCGCGTCCACTCCCGAGCACGCAGACGGCAGCCGGGCCACCCCGCCGGCCCCGGCCGGCCCCGCGCACCCCCACGACACCGCCGACATCCCGCCGACCGGACACCCCACCGCCCCCCACCCGGCGGCCCGCAGCCTGGCCCACTCCGCACCCGACGGACCAGGACGCCTCCCGCAGCGGCCCAAGGAACCGGGCGGAGGCATCCTCATGGGCCGGCCCTTCGGCGTTCCCGTCTACGTCGCCCCCAGCTGGTTCCTCGTCGCCGCCCTGATCACCTGGGTGTTCGGTGGCCAGCTCGACCGCGTACTGCCCCAACTCGGCGCCGCCCGCTACCTCGTCTCCCTCTTCTTCGCGGTCGCGTTCTACGCCTCCGTCCTCGTCCACGAGCTGGCCCACACCGTGGCCGCCCTGCGCTTCAAACTGCCGGTGCGCCGCATCCAGCTCCAGTTCTTCGGTGGCGTCTCCGAGATCGAGAAGGAGGCCGAGACCCCGGGCCGCGAGTTCGTCCTCGCCTTCGTCGGACCCCTGCTGTCGCTCGTTCTCGCCGGCGTCTTCTACGTGGCCATGCAGCCCGTCCGGCCCGGCACCGTCCCCGGCGTCCTGCTGGCCGGCCTCATGATCTCCAACCTCATCGTGGCCGTCTTCAACCTGCTCCCCGGTCTGCCCCTCGACGGCGGCCGCATGCTGCGTGCCGTCGTCTGGAAAATCACCGGGAGACCCATGAGCGGCACCGTCGCCGCCGCCTGGGTCGGCCGCGCCCTCGCCATCGCCGTACTCGTCGGCCTGCCCCTGCTCACCCAGTCCGGCGCCCTCGGCTCCACCGCCGAGGACAACGTCGGCATGGACACCGTCACCGACGCCCTGCTCGCCGCGATCCTCGCCGCGATCATCTGGACCGGCGCCGGGAACAGCCTCCGCATGGCCCGCCTGCGCGAGCACCTCCCCGAACTGCGCGCCCGCGCCCTCACACGCCGCGCGGTCCCCGTCCAGAGCGACACCCCCCTGTCCGAGGCCCTGCGGCGCGCCAACGAGGTCGGCGCCCGCGCCCTCGTCGTCGTCGACGCCCACGGCGAGCCCCTCTCCCTCGTCCGCGAGGCCGCCATCGTCGGCGTACCCGAACACCGTCGCCCCTGGGTCCCGGTAAGCGGCCTGGCCCAGGAACTCACCGACGGCATGCGCGTCTCCGCGGAACTCGCCGGCGAGAACCTCCTCGACGCCCTGCGCGCCAGCCCCGCCACCGAATACCTGGTCGTCGAGGAGACCGGCGAGATCTACGGCGTCCTGTCCGCCGCCGACGTCGAGCGCGCCTTCGTCAAAGCCATGGCCCGGCCCAACTGAGCCCCTTGCCCGCGCAACCCTTCGCCGCCCGGTCGCCGGGACCCCGGACCACCCGCGCGTGGTCGGCGGCCTCCCCGGCGACCGGTAGGCTGGTCACATGTCCGAACCGACCGGTGCCGCCCGCCGTCGCGGGCCCTTCAAGGTCGGGGACCAGGTACAGCTGACCGACCCCAAGGGCCGCCACTACACGTTCACGCTCGAAGCGGGAAAGAACTTCCACACTCACAAGGGTTCCTTCCCGCACGACGAGCTGATCGGCGCTCCCGAGGGCAGCGTTGTCCGCACCACCGGGAACGTCGCCTACCTCGCGTTGCGCCCCCTGCTCCCCGACTACGTCCTGTCCATGCCCCGCGGGGCGGCAGTCGTCTACCCCAAGGACGCGGGGCAGATCCTCGCCTTCGCCGACATCTTCCCCGGCGCACGCGTCGTGGAGGCCGGCGTCGGCTCCGGCTCGCTCAGCAGCTTCCTGCTGCGCGCCATCGGCGACCAGGGCATGCTGCACAGCTACGAGCGCCGGGCGGACTTCGCCGAGATCGCCCAGCAGAACGTGGAACGCTACTTCGGCGGCCCGCACCCCGCCTGGCAGCTCACCGTCGGCGACCTGCAGGACAACCTGAGCGACACCGACGTCGACCGCGTCATCCTCGACATGCTCG
>NZ_JAYWVC010000720.1:0-618 GCF_036281785.1 Streptomyces chiangmaiensis
GCGACTGACGATCAATCACCTAACACGATCGACCTCCAGGCTTCTGGACGCACAGTGGAACCGGATCGAGCACCGCCTGTTCTCGCACATCACCATGAACTGGCGCAGCCGTCCGCTGACCAGCCACGAGGTCGTGGTGAACAGCATCGCCGCGACCACCACGCGCACCGGACTGAAGGTGCGGGCCGAACTGGACACCGGCGCCTACCCCACCGGCGTGCACGTCAGTGACGTCCAACTGCAGGCTCTGCCCCTGCGCGGCCACGACTGGCACGGTGACTGGAACTACACCGTGCTGCCCCAGGGCTTCGCGCAGGTCGCCACCCCGCTGAAGAAGTCGTTCGGCCAAGCCAGTCCCGAGCACGCCTGGCTGTGCCACCCGCTGGTGACCGGCCTGGAACCCGCCGAGTGGGCCGCTCTGGTTCGGGCCTTCGGGGCACTGCACGAAGACCAGCGCGAAGCCGCACTTCAGCACCGCCGGGGCCGTGACCGCAAGAACGCGCGAGCCGCCGACACCGGACGACCGCCCACGCTCACGCTGGTCGATCGGCTCCTCGCCGCGTTCCTCCACGATCGCCTCGGGCTGCCTCAGGCCGACCTGGCCGAGCTGTTCGGCGT
>NZ_JAYWVC010000721.1:0-617 GCF_036281785.1 Streptomyces chiangmaiensis
TGGGGGCGGTGACCCGGTGGGTGACGCCGGAACTGGTCGCCGAGGTGCTGGAGAAGTGCGGGGTCCGGGACAAGAGGCCCGGAGCGCTGCCCGCTGGCTTCATGGTCTACTTCACGCTTGCCTTGGCGCTGTTCCAGCAGGACTCCTACGACGACGTAGCAGAGCAACTTGTTGGCAATATTGAGGAGTTGAGCGGAAGCATTCCTAACAAGTCCTCGTTCACGCGGGCACGCGGGCGCCTGGGACCGCTGGTCCTGGAGACCCTGTTCCGAGAGCTGGCGGGCCCGTTGGCCTCCGATGGGCTGAAGGAGTCCTTCTACCGCGGGATGCGGCTGGCCGCGGTGGACGGGTTCGTGCTGGACGCGCCGGACACGACGGTCAACCGGGCCGTATTCGGCGGGCCGGTCAAGAACGGTCAGCCAGCGGGCTTCCCCCAGGTGAGAGTGGTGACGCTGACCGAGTGCGGCACGCACGCGCAGATCGACGCGGCGGTGGGCGGCTTCAGCGGCGGCGAGCCGGAATTGGCGATCAAGATGGCCGGCGCGTCGGCCGGGATGCTGGTCATCATGGACCGGGGATTCCCCGGGGTGGCTCTCTGGAAGGCATACACCGGAGCG
>NZ_JAYWVC010000722.1:0-617 GCF_036281785.1 Streptomyces chiangmaiensis
GGCAGGTAGGGCGAGTGGCCGAGCGCTTGGATGCCACTGGTTTGCTCGTCGGACGCCCGGCCCCGGTGTTCGTCTTCGACTCCGGCTACGACCTGACCCGCACCAGCTTTCTGACCAGCCAGGACGGGCTGGAAGTTCAGATCCTGGGACGCGTGCGTTCGGATCGGGTCTACTACGCGGCCCCGTCCGGGCACCGGCCTGACGGTCAGCCCGGACGGCCGAGGAAGCACGGGGAGCGGTTCGAGCTGAGCAGCCCCGTCACCTGGCCTGTTCCCGACGAACAACTCACCGCGGACAACCCGCGCTACGGCGCGGTGGAGGTCTCCGCCTGGCACGGCCTGCACCAGAAACTGACCAGGCAGGCCGGCTGGACCGGCTTCGTCGGGCCGATGCCGATCGTGCCGGGCACCGTGATCCGCATCAAGGTCGAGCGGCTGCCCGGCAACCGGGCACCACAGGATCTATGGCTGTGGCACACCGCGCCCGCTCACACGACCTTCGACCTGGACCTGCTGTGGAAGACCTACCTTCGCAGGTTCGACGTCGAGCACACCTTCCGGCTGATCAAGGGAGTACTGGGCTGGACACGCCCACAGATCCGCACCCCCGAGCAGGGG
>NZ_JAYWVC010000723.1:0-614 GCF_036281785.1 Streptomyces chiangmaiensis
CTGTACGGGCAGGAACTCCTGGATCGGATTGATCTTGCCGGTCGGGAGGCCACGGTGAAGGACTGCGGCGTAACCGTGGCGATGCCGCAGGGGCAAAGCTGGCCGCCTCACCCGACGAGCGGATCACAGTGAACGTGGGAACCACCCCGAAGCTCTCGCTTTGGCGCGCCTTCCAGGCGCGTCCGGCGGGAAGGCGCAACGTCCGCCGATGGCCCGGGGTGGGGCGGAGGGCTGGTAGTAGTCCGCGGGCGGGGTGCGACACGAAAGTCGCACGAGTTGAGTGAGCTTCACCGAAGGAGGTCGGCTGATGCCGAAGGTGTAGTTACGGATCAGTGTTCGAGGATCTGTCCCCGGGCCTGACGTGCGTCGCTGGTAACGGCGGGGTGCGAAGCTCAGGCCTTCAGGCCCAAGGACTCCTGTTCCATCCGGGAGTTACAGGTCACGGGGAAGGCCGACAGGGTGAACAACCGTGAACCTCTGATGATGCCTCGTCATCGGAAGCCCCGCAGATGGGTTGCAGTAGCGGGGTCAAGGACTGGTCGCTGGAAAGCGACAGGCGCCGACCGGAAGACTCGAAGCCGGTCGGGAGAACACCGCCGTCCTCGGGGTATAGG
>NZ_JAYWVC010000724.1:0-611 GCF_036281785.1 Streptomyces chiangmaiensis
CCTGGTCGTGATGTGCTTCTCCCGCAGCCAGGCCGAACGGGCGCTGGCCCGACTGGTTGAACTGCTGGGGAAGTTGGGGCTGAAGCCGAAGGTGGCCAAAACGAGGATCGTGCACCTGGAAGTGGGTGGGGAAGGCTTTGACTTCCTCGGATTCCACCACCGTCAGGTCCGCTCCCCGGGGCTGCACGGGCGCCGACGCGTCGACTTCCTCGCCCGCTGGCCCTCGAATCGGGCGATGCAGCACGCCAGGAACCGGATCCGGGAGATAACTGCCCGGCGCCGGCTGCCGCTGCATCCGCAAGTGATCGTGGAGGACTTGAATTTGTTCCTCCGGGGCTGGATGGCGTACTTCAAGTACGGTCATTCCGCCCGACGCTTCAGCAAGATCGGACGATACGCAGAGGAACGGGTCGCGCACTTCATCAGCAGGAAGCACCGGCGCAGCCGGGCCTTCGGCTGGTGGGTGTTTGCGGTTTCGTCTCCGAACCGGCTCGGATTGATCAGCCCGTACGGAACCGTCGTTGCACCTAGGGCGGGCAAGCCCTGGCGGGAGAGACCGAATGCCGCCGGTGAACGGCGTCGGTGAGCCGTGTGCGGGAGAACCGCATGCA
>NZ_JAYWVC010000725.1:0-606 GCF_036281785.1 Streptomyces chiangmaiensis
TCCAGCAGTTCCCAGCCCTCGGCGTAGGCCTGCATCATGGCGTACTCGATGCCGTTGTGGACCATCTTGGAGAAGTGTCCGGCGCCGACCCGGCCGGCGTGGACGTATCCGTAGGGTCCTTCGGGTTTGAGCGCTTCGAAGATGGGCTGGAGGCGTTCGACGTGTTCCTTGTCGCCTCCGACCATCAGGGCGTAGCCGTTCTGCAGGCCCCACACGCCGCCGGAGACGCCCGCGTCGACGAAGCCGATGCCCTTGATGCCGAGTTCGGTGGCGTGTTTTTCGTCGTCGGTCCAGCGGGAGTTGCCGCCGTCGACGACGACGTCGCCGGGGGTGAGCAGGTCCTTGAGTTCGTCGATGACGGCCTGGGTGGCGGCGCCGGCCGGGACCATCACCCACACCACGCGTGGCGCCTGGAGCTTTTCGACCAGTTCGCCCAGATGCTTGACATCGGAGATGTCGGGGTTGCGGTCGTAGCCGATGACGGTGTGGCCCGCGCGGCGGATCCGCTCGCGCATGTTGCCGCCCATCTTGCCAAGGCCGATGAGTCCGATCTGCATGTCAGTTCACTTCTTCCTGAGCTCGCGGTACGTGGCGACGAGGGCTTGG
>NZ_JAYWVC010000726.1:0-602 GCF_036281785.1 Streptomyces chiangmaiensis
CTCAAGACCCTGGAATGGGTCCGCCGCCGCGAGAGCCTTTGTGTCTGCGGACCCTCCGGCACCGGGAAAAGCCACTTCACCGAGGCACTCGGCCAGACCGCGGTCGAGGCCGGGATGACGGTCGCCTGGTTCACCATCGAGGACCTCGGAGCGCTGGTCCGCCGACACCGCGCCGACGACTCCATCGCCCGCGCTCTGGCCCGGATCATCCGCTCCGATTTGATCATCGTTGATGACATCGGCCTCCTCCCGGTCAGCCCCGACGCCGCCGAGGGCTTCTACCGGCTGGTCGACGCCGCCTACGAACGGCGCGCGCTCGCGGTCAGCAGCAACCTGCACCCCTCCGGGTTCGACGAGATCATGCCGAAGACCCTGGCCACGGCCACCGTCGACCGACTCATGCACCACGCCCACATCGTCGTCACCCAGGGTGACAGCTTCCGGCTCGCCCAGGCCACTTCCGGCCAGGGCGTCAAGCCCTTCAGCTGACCACGACACCACCCACGGCGGGGAGATAACTGGCCGCCGTTGGGGAAGCCCACATGGCCGCCAGCGGGGAGAACTCCTGGCCGCCTACGGGGATAACTTCAAGGCCATTGACA
>NZ_JAYWVC010000727.1:0-600 GCF_036281785.1 Streptomyces chiangmaiensis
CTGCCGCTGCTGCTGCCGGACGCTCCCGTGGTGGTGTGGTGGCCGGTGGACGCGCCGGACAACCCCTCCAGGGACCCGTTGGGTGCGCTGGCGCAGCGTCGGATCACCGATCTGTATGCCGTCGAGGCGCCGTTGGAGGCCCTGGCGACGCGGGTGGCCTCGTATGCGCCGGGGGACACCGATCTGGCCTGGACGCGGTTGACGCCGTGGCGGTCGATGCTGGCTGCGGCGCTCGATCAGGCGCGCACGAAGGTGACGTCGGCGGCGGTGGAGAGCGAGGCGGAGAACCCGAGTGCGGAGTTGCTGGCCCGCTGGCTGCAGGCCCGGCTCGGTGTGCCCGTGGAGCGGGTGGTCAGCGGCGGGCCGGTCGTCACGGCCGTCCGGCTGGGCACCGCAAGGGGTGAGATCGTCATCGACCGTCCCGAGGGCCCGCTGGCCACGCTCACTCTGCCGGGCCAGCCGGCGCGGACCCTGGCGTTGAAGGTGCGCCCGACCTCGGAGCTGATCGCGGAGGAGCTGCGCCGGCTGGACGCGGACGAGATGTACGCCATCGCCCTGCGTGGCGAGGGCAGGAAGAAGGAGGGGAAGGGCCGTGGCTGA
>NZ_JAYWVC010000728.1:0-598 GCF_036281785.1 Streptomyces chiangmaiensis
GCCCGGGAGGCCTCGCCTCCTCAACCACGGCGCCGCGCAGCGGCGCCGCTTCACTGCAAGTGGTGCCCGAGCGATCAGCAGGGCGGCTATTGCCGGTACTCGGCGGCGCGGCACATCGGCAACCGCAGCCCAGCTCGGGCCTGTTGTCAGTGTCGAGGAGTACGGTTCGTCGCATGAAGATCGTCGTGCAGGTGAAATTGCTGCCGACCGCCGAACAGGCGGCCGCGCTGCAATCGACCCTGCTCGAGTGCAACGCCGCCGCGAACTGGGTGTCGCAGGTTGCGTTCGAGCGCGGGGTGCCACGCGAGTACGAGCTGCGGAAACACACTTACGCCGAACTCAAGGCACGTGGTCTGGGCGCGCAAGCTGCGCAGCACGTCATCAAGAAGATCCGCGATGCTTACACGACGCTGCAGGCGAACATCAAAGCGGGGAACCTCGGCAAACCACGTTCGAAGCGTCGGGTGCAGGCAGAGTCGAAGCCCATCACGTTCCGGGCCAGCGCGGCTCAGCCGTACGACGACAGGTGTCTGAGCTGGCAGCACGACGCGAGCACCGTGTCCATATGGACCACAGCCGGCCGGCTCAAGGGCGTGCG
>NZ_JAYWVC010000729.1:0-597 GCF_036281785.1 Streptomyces chiangmaiensis
GGGACCGGGCCCTGGTACTGCTCCGGCTGCTGCTGCTCCTCGTACCACCGCCAGTGCTCTTCCTCGGGAACGTAGGAAGGATCCGGTGCGTAGGCCGGGTCATAGCCGCCGTGGTAGTCGAGCTGCTGCTGGGCATTGAACCAGGGGCTCTGCTCGGGGTCCTGCGCCTGGCCGGGCTGTTCGGGGTTCTGCCGGCCCTGGAGTTCGGGGCGCGGCCCCCCGGGAGGCGCCGTCGGCTGAGCGACGGGCCCGCCCCCGACGGCACGACCGCCCGGAGCCGCGGCCGACTCCGGCGCCGGTATCAGGGCCGGTTCTATGCCCGCTGCCGCCAGGCCGGCCGGGGCGGTGTCCACCAGCGGGACGCCGTACTTCGCCAGCCGCAGGGGCATCAGCGACTCCACCGGGGCCTTGCGGCGCCAGGCGCGGCCGAAGCGGGAGCGCAGTCGGGCCTGGTAGACGAGACGTTCCTGTTCCAGCTTGATGACCTGGTCGTAGGAGCGTAGCTCCCACAGCTTCATGCGGCGCCAGAGCAGGAACGTGGGGAGGGGGGAGAGCAGCCAGCGGGTCATGCGGACGCCCTCCATGTGCTTGTCCGCC
>NZ_JAYWVC010000073.1:0-34634 GCF_036281785.1 Streptomyces chiangmaiensis
CGGAGAGCATCCAGGTGTCCGACCAGCCCGTCGCCCCCTCCTTGGGCACGAACGCCTTGACCTTGGCGCCCTCGCCCTGCGTGAGGTTGGCGATGACCTGCCAGGTGGTGCCGATCACGGAGTCGCCGCTCTTGAAGGCGGAGATCTCCTTGAGGTAGTCGCTCCAGTACTCGCCGACGTTCGCGTTCTGCTTCTTCAGCAGATCGACCGCCGCGTCGAACTGCTTCTGGTCGAGCGCGTAGGGGTCCTTGATCTTCAACTCGGGCTTGGTGGCCTTGAGATACAGCGCCGCGTCGGCGATGTAGATCGGCGAGTCGTACGCGGTGACGTGGCCCTTATAGGTCGCCGCGTCGTCGAAGACGGCGGACCAGGAGGTCGGCGCGGGCTTGACCTTGTCGGTGTTGTACATGAGCAGGTTGGCGCCGCGGCCGTGCGGGATGCCGTACGCCTTGCCGTCCACGGAGTTCCAGGCCTGCAGCTTCAGGTCACCGAAGACGTCCTTGTAGTTCGGCACGAGGTCGGTGTTCACCGGGGCTGCGTCACCGGAGGCGATCAGCCGCAGAGAGGCGTCTCCGGAGGCGGAGACGGCGTCGTACTCGCCGGTCTTCATCAGCTTGACCATCTCGTCGGAGCTGGCGGCGACCTTGGAGTGAACCTGACAGCCCGTCTGCTTCTCGAAATCACTGACCCAGTCGACCTTGGGGTCGTTGGAGCCGTCCTCGACATAGCCGGCCCAGGCGATCAGGTTGACCTGCCCCTCGGTCTTGCCGAGCTTGGACTGCGCCTTCATGTCCGGCGGGTTGAGACCCGTGGACGAGGAGGAGCCGCCGGAGTCGGACGAGCCGCAGGCGGTGGCCGCGATCAGCACCGCGGCGGCGGCCACGGCCTTGAGGGTGGGAGTGAGACGCACGACGTTCTCCATACGTGACGGTGGGGGTGGCGTGGAGCGGGTCAGCGGTCGGCGGGAACCTGCACGGCGTGGCGGCTGTGCCACTGGAGGCGCACTCGGGCGCCCCGGTAGGCCGCGACGTCCTCGGAGGAGGTCTCCAGGTTCTGCTGGAGCGCCGTGAGGCGGCCTCCCGCGTCGAGGTCCACGAGGAAACGGGTGACGTCTCCGACGTAGACCACTTCGGCGACGGTGCCGGTGGCGGTGGAGTGCTCCGGCTCGTCCGCGATGGCGGACTCCTTGAGGACCCGGATCTTCTCGGGCCTGATGCTGTAGGTGCCGGCCGTGCCGGTGACCCGTTCGGCCGCCTCGCCCTGGAGCAGGTTCGAGGTACCCACGAAAGAGGCGACGAACGCGGTCGCGGGGCGCTCGTAGATCTCGGCGGGGGCGCCGACCTGCTCGATGCGGCCCTGGTTGAAGACGGCGATGCGGTCGCTCATCGTCAGGGCCTCCTCCTGATCGTGGGTGACGAACACGAAGGTGATCCCGACCTCGCGCTGGAGCGCCTTGAGTTCGACCTGCATCTGCTCGCGCAACTTCAGGTCGAGCGCGCCGAGCGGCTCGTCGAGCAGCAGCAGACGGGGGCGGCCGACGAGGGCGCGGGCGAGTGCGACCCGCTGCCGCTGGCCGCCGGAGAGCTGACCGGGCCGCCGCTTGCCGAACCCTTCGAGGCGCACGTCGGCGAGGGCCTCACGGGCCCGCTGGAGCCGCTCCGCCTTGGGCACCTTGCGCACCTTCAGGCCGTAGGCGACGTTCTGCTCCACGGTCATGTGCGGGAAGAGCGCGTAGTCCTGGAAGACGGTGTGCACGTCACGCTCGAACGGCGCGAGTCCGGTGACCTCCTGCCCCGCGAGTTCGACCGTCCCGGAGGTGGGGCTCTCGAAGCCCGCGATCATGCGCAGGACGGTGGTCTTGCCGGAGCCGGACGGGCCGAGCATCGAGAAGAACTCCCCGTCGGATATCTCCAGGTCCACCCCGGTCACGGCGACGGTGTCACCGAACTCCTTCCGGAGCCCTCGCAGCCGGATCGCGCTTCCCTCCATGGACGGGAACCTTTCTGGTGCACTCTTACGTTGAGTGCAAAGATATGAAGTCATAGTTCAAAGCTCAAGCCCCCCTTAAGGTAAAGATTGAGTCAACGCACAAGGTGGTGACCGTGAAGCACAACAGAGGTGACGGAGCCCGGAAAGCCGTGTTCACTCCGGTGGACACCAGGGCGCGCGTCGAGACGGTCGTCCGCCGGCTCGGCGACGCCATCGAGCTCGGCCTGCTCGCCGACGGGGAACAGCTGCCCGGCGAGAGCGAGCTGGCGGGCCAGCTCGGTGTGTCCACCGTGACCCTGCGGGAGGCGCTCATGGCGCTGCGACAGCAGGGCTTGGTCACCACCCGGCGCGGACGCGGGGGCGGCAGCTTCGTCTCGCTGCCCGCCGACCCAGCCGAGGAGCGGATCCGGGCACGGCTGGCCGGCTGGGGCACGGAGGAGCTGCGGGACCTGGGGGACCACTGGGCGGCCGTCTCCGGCGCCGCCGCCCGGCTCGCGGCTCAGCGCACCGAGCCGGACGACCTCCAGCAACTGCGGCGTACTCTGGACGAGTTCGCCACGGCCGAGGATGCCGCGGCACGCAGCCGGTTGTACGGCCGGTTCCATGTGGAGCTGGCCGCCGCCGCACAGTCCGCCCGGCTCACCCGCGAGCAGGTGGCGCTGCAGACGGAGGTCGGGGCACTGCTGTGCCTCGTCCTCGGCGACGACACCTATCGCGAAGAGGTGGCGGACCGTCATCGCTCCGTAATCTCCGCCGTGCAGGATGGGGCCCACGATTCGGCCAGGGAGCTGGCCGAGCGGTGCGTCCAGGAATCGACGGCACGGCTCATCGCGCTGCGCCTCACCCTGTAACGCGCCGGTATCCGGTCCATGTGCGCGGGAGGACGCCGATGCGCAGGAGCCCCGGTCTGGTCGCCCCGCCCGAAGTGGACGTGACCGCGCGGATAGGCTCCGCTCTGGAGACGGTCTTCGACGCCGTCGCGCAGACCGGCGCCGACACCACGGCGCTGCTCGCACGGGTGGCCGGGCAGGGGCGGCGGCCTGCGACCGTGGATCTGGCGGGACTGCGCCCTGGGCTCCATGCACGCCTCGCCCGGCAGGAGTTGGTGTCCGGCGTGGGGTTCGTGGCCGCACCGGGTCTGCTGAGCGATGTACCGGCGTGGCTGGAATGGTGGCAGACCGGGGCGGACGGCGACGTACGGCCGCTCCTTCTCGACCTGGACCCGGCACACTCGGCGTACTCCGACTACACGCACTGGGACTGGTTCGCGCTGCCCCGGGACACCGGGCGGCGGGCGGTGGCGGGCCCGTACGTGGACTACCTCTGCTCGGACGAGTACAGCCTCACCCTGTCGGCGCCCGTGTGCATGGCGGGACGGTTCGCGGGGGTGGCCGCCGCCGACGTGTACCTGCGCCATTTCGAGGCGGCCGTGCTGCCGCTGTTGCGCCGCCTGCCGGAGCCCGCCCATCTGGTCAATGCGCGCGGGCGGGTGGCCGCGTCGGCCGACACCGCGCATCTGGCCGGTTCACTCACCAAGGGCCCGGACTTCACGGCCGTGCTGGAGCGGGGACGCCCCGACAGCTGGCGGGGCCTGCGGCTGGTTCCGTGCGACGGTGTTCCGCTCGTGCTCGTCGTGGGTCGCTGAGCGAGCACCGTCGTCGGCACACGACGAGGACGAACCCCGGCGCCGTCGGCGACCTGAACGCCGACGGAGCCGGGGCTCCGCGGAGGGGCGGCGAATGTGCCCACGTGCCCGGCGAACCGGGCCCCGGGAATTCAGCCCCGCCCGGAAGGCACCACGCTGAGGTGGCCCCCGGTGCACCCGGCACGGCGTGGCACACGGGCAGAAGACACCGGGCGTCGCGCCTCGCGCAGCACCAGTGTCAGCCGCGAATACCCCATGTCCTGTAGGGTTTTGGGGGTCTCCCCCACCACCCGGCAGTCGGAGCCCCAGCGGGGGTCGGGATGCAGCAGCGGCCGCACCGCACCGTCGTGCTCCACGGCCTCCGGCCCCACCGCGCGGATCCAGTGCGGCAGTCCGTGCCGGTAGGCGGCCTCCATGATCGGATCCTGGGCGATCTCACGGCGGATGGACTGCAGTTGGTGGTCGTGGCCGTGCCGCTCCACCGCCGCGGCGAAGTGCGCCAGCATCGGCAGACACCAACTCGACTCGTGCTCACCGAGGATCGTGGCCGCGTCCGGGTGAAACAGTACGAAACGCAAGAAGTTGTCGCCCGGCATGGCCGTCGGATGCGGTGCCACCGAGCGGAAGAGCCTCTCGAACGCGCTGTTGGTGAGAACGACGTCCCAGCGGTGGTCGAAGACGACGGACGGGAAGGGGACCGCTTCCAGGAGCGTGGCATAGTCCTGCAGATACGCCCGTGCTCGCGAACTCTCGGGGACGGGCCGCGGCTGCGACCGCTGCCCTCCTGCCTGATATGCCATCGGGAGGTCACCCCTCTTGCCCTTGCGGCCTTCGCACGGCGCCCCGATCCTGATGCCCCGGGTCCATCCGTGTCAACTATCGTGGCATTTGGCGCTTGTTGACGGCCGAATCTCGCCACAATTGTGGCGAGACCTGGATGTGAGTTCGAGAAAGCGGCTAACCTCCGGATGGTTCCGGACGACCATGACAACGACGTGAGAGAGACGTGGGAGACCTGTCGGTGACGGATGGCTTCGAGGTTCCGGGCGCCACGGCGACGGGTCTGCTGCCGGCCGTCGTCGTCCGTGTCACCGCCCTCGCCGACCGGCTGGGCGTGCCGCACGCGGCGGTCTTCGACGTCCCACGACTGTCGGTCGAATCCGGCGTACCCGAGCCGGTGGTGAAGGCCCTGCTGGGCGGCGTGCCCGCCGGGGAGCCGGATCTTCAGGCACGCTTCCTGCAGCGCCTGGACCTGCTGCGCCGTACCCGGCTCAAGCCCAACGGACGCAAGTACACCCAGCAGGAGATCGCCGACGGCGCGGGTATGTCGCGCCAGCAGGCGGGTGCCCTCATCAACGGCGACCGGCGCCCCACCATGGAGCACTGCGACGCCATTCAGCGATTCTTCAAGGTGCACGCCGGGTTCCTCACGGCCGAGGACCCGGAGGCGCTCGCCAACGCCCTGCAGCGCTGCGAGCAGGAGCTCCTCCAGCAACTGGCCGACCGCGAGCGTGAGGCGGCCGGCGCCGCCAAGGACCCGCTGGAGCAACTGCTGCAGGACCATGGCGTCCGCGGCATCGCCTGGCGGGCGGCCCAGCTGCCCACCGACCAGCACCGTGACAAGGTCGCCGAGTGGCTGGACATGCTCCTGGAGAGCGTCAAGCGGCCCGAGTCCTGATCCGGGGGAGAACCGTGGGCATCGGAAGGGAAATGCGCCGACTGTGCGGCGAGTTGGTCACGGAGCTCTCGCTCCCGGCGCCGGCGGAGCCCGCCGACCTCTACGCCGCGCTGTGCGACGGCATGAGCAGACGCCGCGGCCGTCCCGTCCAGTTCCGCACCGCCGCCTTTCCGCCCGGCACGGCCAGCGGGCTCTGGCTCGACATGGCCGACCAGGACCTCGTCGTCGTCGAGGAGCGCACCGCCCCCGACCACCAGCTGGTGATCCTCGGCCACGAGCTGTGGCACATGAACGCCGGGCACCACGGCCACCATGTCGAGGGCGCCGTGGTCGCGACGCGACTGCTGAGCGACACCGCCGATCTGCAGGCGACCGTCCACAAGGTCGCTGCCCGTACACACTTCGACCTCGCCGACGAGAAGGAGGCCGAGAGCTTCGGGCTGCTGCTGGCCAGCAAGTGCCGGACATGGCTCGCCGGTTCATCCCTGCGCGGCCCCGTCCAGCGCGACGGCCTCGCGGGACGGATCGAGGCCTCGCTGGGCTATCGCGGACCGCAGGGCTGAGGGGCGAAGTCGCCGACACCATGGACGGGTCCAGCTACTACATACCAGCCGCCGCGATGGAAGTGGCGCTCACCGTCAAGGCGCCCACGCTCGTCCGCTCCTGGCGCGACCCACTGCTGCGGTCGGTGTGCGCACTGCTCGCGCTGGCCGGGCTGGTGTTCTTCTTCGCCGCGCCGCCAACCATCGAGAAGGTCAACGACCTCACGGGCCTCACCAACGTCTCGGCTCCCCTGGTGTACTGCCTGCTGGACGCATTCAGCGCCGCCAGCCTCGTCCTCATCGTCAACTGGCGCGGTGGGCCGCCCACGGTGACCCGTCGTATCAACCGCCGCATCATCACCGGTTACGCCGTGGTCATCGTCGCCCTGGGCCTCCTGTTCGCGTTGGGTGCCGCTCCAGTGGAGAGGCTCCGGGACTTCGACACCTACTACGCCGGTACCCCGTTCATCCGCGAGATGATCGTGCTCTATCTCGCCGCGATGACCGTCGCCGCCTTCGCGATGAGTCTCATGTGCTGGCGCTGGGCCCTCCAGGTGCGCGGCTTGCTGCGCGCCGGGCTGCTGATCATCGTAATCGGCTATCTGTTCAACCTGGCCTATCTCGCGACAAAGTTCACGGCCGTCGTCGCACGCTGGAACGGCGGGAACCTCGACGACCTCAGCACCTATGCCGCACCTGTGCTGGCCTCCGTGGGAGCGCAGGTGTGCGCCGTCGGCTTCTGTCTCCCGCTGGCCGGGCGGCGCGTCGGGGACAGTTGGACCACCTGGGCGACCTATCGCCGGCTCGGACCTCTGTGGCGGGAACTGAGACCGGTGTCCGCGCACGTCGGCGGTGAGGTGCGCATCTCCTGGTGGTCGTCAGCTCAACTGCAGGTCACGCAGCGAGAGTCCGACATTCACGACGGGATGCTCAGGCTGTATCCCTATTTTGACTCCAAGGTGCACGCACGCACGTACGACGCGGCCGTGGCAGCCGGTTCGGACGCCGTCCACGCTCGGGCGGAGGCCGACGCGGCAATGGTGACGGCGGCCGTGCGGGCCAAGGCCGCCGACCCGGAGGGCCGGGTCATCAGCGCAACGGAGGTGAACCCCGCCTCCGCCGCGGCACCCGAGAGCCCCCGGGACCTTGTGCGGATGTCCATGGCCCTCCGTCGATCATCGGTCGTCGCGGCGGTACGGGGGCAAGGCGGTGGACCGCTTCGATGAGGAGACGTGCGAACCACCCGGTCGTCGTCGCCGCCGCGACGACCCTCTCGCCCGAGAGGTGGAAGACGTTCCGACCGCAGGCGTTATGGGGGTGGCGCGTGAACACTTACCTGGATCTGCACCGCGCGTTCTCCGCGCACATCGAGGCGGAGTTAGAGGCCACTCTCACGCTCCCGGGCGGCTCGTCGGATTCCGTCCGCCATGCGGTCCGTGGACTCCTGCGGCACCAACCGATGAAGTATCCGCTGTCGGTGCTTCCCCTGCTGGTGCACGGCGCCGAGACCGGTTCCCCTGCCCCGGCCCTGCCACTGTCGGCGGTACATGTGCTGTGGTGGACATCGGCCTGCTTCCTGGACGACCTGGCCGATGGGCACAGCATCGGCCTGCCCGCCGGGCTCGGCGTCGACAAGGCATTGCTGGCAGCTGTCGTCACCGGGCATGTGCTGCCTCTCAGGGCCGTCCACTCCCCACGTATCCCGCACCCGATCCGTGGCGCCCTGACAACCGAGATCCTTGACTGCGGGACAGCGGTCGCCGAGGGGCAACTGGGCAACATGCGCTCAAGCGTGGAGCACGCGACCCGAAGCTCGGTCGTCACCGCGTACCGGGGTAAGTCCAGAGCCCCCTTCGACGTGATCACGGCCATAGCCGCCCTGTTGTCAGGGGCGGGAGGTGAACGGACAGGCCTCTGGCGGGAGTTCTGCTATGTGTTCGGTGTTCTCTGGCAGCTTTTCAACGACCAGGAGGACATCACCTCCGGCCGGAACGAAGACCAGTCGAACGGTACGGCGACCTACCTTCTGGCGTGCGCCCTGGAGGAGGCGCCGCCGCTTCGGAAAATGCAGATCCTGGAACTGCACACCGCGGCACCAACGTCCGCCGAGTCACGTTCGGAGCTCGCCGGCATCCTCCTCGCCCCCTCCGTCCTGACCTGCTACGCAAAGAACATCAACGAGTTCCGCGACGAGGCGCACCACATCCTGAACAAACTCGGCGGCGACGACACGTACCTGCCCGTCCTCCGGCACCTCGTGGACCAGACGTCACAGCTGCTCCTGTGAGCAGCTCGTTCCCTTACCCCATGCCGTGCCCGGCAATGATGCCGTGGCTGTTGTTCCCTCTCCGCGCAACAGAAAGAGTGCCCGACCATGTCTGACGGAGCCGCCCTTCGCCGCGTCGCGGTCGTCATCGGTGGGGGTATGACGGGAATGCTCACCGCCTCGGTGCTTGCGAAACACGCCGATGTCACCGTCATCGAACGTGATCTGCTTCCCGACGGTCCGCAACCGCGTAAGGGCCTGCCGCAGGCCCGCCATGCCCATGTGCTGTGGTCCGGTGGCGTTAAAGCCCTCGATGACCTGTTGCCGGGCGTCATCGACCGGCTAGTCGCCCGTGGCGCCTGGAGGGCCCGGATCATGACGGATCTGGTGTCCAAAGCCCCCTCGGGTCAGTGGTTCCGCCGGTTCGAGCACAGCCACCATGTCAACCTCCTGTGCAGCCGAGACCTTCTCGACGCCGTCGTGCGGGCACGCGTGCTGGAGGATCGGCGCATCACCCTGATGCCCCGGACCGAGGCGCTCGCTCTGGAGGGCAGCGGTCACCGAGTGACCGGCGTCCGCATGCGATCGGCGGACTCCACCGGCTCCCTCTCGGCCGATCTGGTCGTCGATGCGAGCGGTCGGTCCAGCCGCGCTCCGGTCTGGTTGCGGGAGCTGGGACTTCCGCCGGTCCTCGAGCGCAAGGTCGACGCCGGCGTCGCCTACGCCAGCCGGATCTACCGCGCGCCCGGAACCGCCGCCGGCGGATTCCCCATCGTCAACGTCCAGGCCGACCCGCGGCAGGCGCCCGGCAGGGGTGGCATCATCACCCCCATCGAAGGGGACCGCTGGCTCGTGACACTCTCCGGAACCCGCGGCGGACAACCCACCGCAGACAACGACGCCTTCCTGCCCTTCGCCCGGACGCTGCCCCACCCCGTCATCGGCGATCTGCTCTCCGGCGCCGAACCACAGACGGATGTCGTCACCACCCGGAGCACCGCCAACAAGCGCCGCTACTACGAGAAGGCCGCCCGCTGGCCCGAGGGCTTCGTCGTTCTCGGCGATGCCGTGGCCGGATACAACCCCGTCTACGGGCACGGACTGAGCGCGTCCGCGCAGAGCGTCATCGCCATGCGCCGTGTTCTGACCGGCCGGGGCCTCGGCGCGCCCGGAACCGCGCGGCGCATCCAGAAGGCCGCGGCACGCCCTGTCGAAGGCGCCTGGGGCCTGGCAGTGGGCCAAGACGTCTTCTACCCGGACGCCGCTGAACAGCCTCCCACCCAAATCGAAAGGATCCTGGCCGCCTTCGTGGACAAGGCCGTCGACGCCGGCTCGCGAAACCCTCGAGCCCTGCGGGTGCTTCTGGACGTGATGAGCATGGAGGCGCCACCGGCCCGGCTGCTCATGCCGGACATGCTCGCCATGGTGTATCTCGGTCGCAAGATGCCGCCCCTCGACGGGCCGCCGCTGACCGAGGCCGAACGGAAAGCCGCCGCAGCCGCGGCGCAGTCCGGCCGGGAGGACTGAGCACACCGTGTGCCGTCCGCTCGCCCCACGTCAGTCGGCGGGTGTCATGTCGCGGCTCCTTCGGAGCCGAGCCGGTGACGACGGCGTATGTCCCTGACGACGCGGGTCCGCAGGGCACGGGAGAGTTGGGCCAGATCGCTGACCGTGGGCGAGGGCCCCTCCCCGCCGGGGTCCACCCGGTCGCCTGAGAGCCTGCCGTCGGCTATGGCGTACGTGTCGGCCGCTGCGGCGATCATCGCGGCTTCCGCGATGACGCCCGCGTCCTCGTCGCCTGCACCCCAGGCGACGGCGGCCGCATGCGCCTCGCTCCATATCCGGCGGTCGAAGTTTCCGCGACAGACGACGATACGGTCCGAGATGAAGGTCTGACGCTGGGTCAGGCGCAGCCTTAACTTGGGATTCCACCAGGGCAGCGGCAGCAGCCGGAACGTGGGTGCGCCGTGGACACGGCTGACGGTCTTGGCGAGTGGGCCCAGTTGCCAGTACCGGATGGCGTCCTCGCTGCTGCGCCCGACGAGCGGCAGGATGAAGCCCACGGCGACGAGCAGCGCGCTGGGCTGGCCCATGCTGGGGGCGACGCCGGTGGCCAGGAAGTCCCAGTGGTGGCCTGTCCAACGGGCCGCGATGGCCACGAGTTTGGCCGCATCGTAGCCGACGTAGTGCATGAAATAGCCCGCTGCCAGGGCCCGCAGTCCGATCCGCATGGTGCCGTGCACGTCGCGGGACCACCGCCAGCACAGACAGCTGCACAGGAAAGAGGCCAAGCCGTGGGCTAGGAGGTAGAGCAAAATCATCTCGCGGATGTAGGGCGTTCCGGCGTAGTACACATCGAAGTCCGTACGGCGCTCCACCGAGGCGTCACCGAGCACGTACAGCGTGACGATCAGGATCCAGACGAGCAGGTACAGGGCGATGATCCGCCGTGACAGCCGTCGCGTGTGTTCCTTGTCGGGGCCGCCGCGCCAGTTGAGGACGAGCACGACGGAGGCCGCGGAGAAGCCTGTGAGCGCGCAGTAGACCAGGGGGGCGGAGAAGTTCGACACGCCCGTGGCCCTGTTGACGAGGATGATCGTCCGGGGGGCGGAAGTGAACAGGACGCCCGCTCCGACCAGGAGCAGTGCACAGATCGAGGACAGCAGCCGGTCCCGGCCCCGGGCTCGGACGAGGGCAGGAAGTTTGAGCAGGCAGGCCACCAGGAGCAGGCCTCCGGCGACGTAGAAACCCAGATTGTCCTTCACCGCGCGGCGGTCCCGCACGGCGAAGTGGGGCAGAGGACTAAGAGGGCTGTCGCGAAGCACACGTTCATGTCTGCTGGTTCTCCGGCCTTCGGTCTGCGCGCACTGCATCGGCGACGATGCCGGTGTGGACGGCTCGGGAGACGCGGACCAGGTCGCTCAGGTTGCCGTCGAGTGCGGTGAGGACTTGATCTTGAGAGATGACGGCCTTCGGTCTTCCGGTCTGCGCGGCGATCACCACCATTGCGGCGGCACCGATGGCCTCGGCTTCCGGGGTGCTCGCGCCGTCGGAGATCGCCCTGTCACGGGCCTGGGCGCGGACACGGTCGTCGAGCCGGGGTCCCAGGCGGGTGATGCCGTCGCGGATGCCGGTCTCCCGCTGGGTGAGTCGCAGGTCGATGTCGGCCTTCGACCTCCAGGACAGAGGCACCCAGTAGCGCCTGTCGGCGGGGTCGACCAGGAGCTTGAACAGCGGGCCGAGCCGGGCGTAGGTGACGAGACTGTCGATGCGCGGTCCGAGCAGCGGCAGGGCGTATCCGACCGTGACGAGCGCGGCGGCGACGGCGGCCGCGACCGGGGCCAGGTCGGTGCTCAGGGCGTCCCAACGGTGCCCCGTCCAACGGCCCACGACCGCGGCCATCTTGACCACACCGAAGATGCCGTTGAGCAGCCAGCCCCACACGAGGACGACAAGGCCCCTGTGCGTCCAGCCGGTCACCTTCCGGGACCACCGCCAGCACAACGTCGTGGTGGTGAAGGCCGCCACCAGGTGAGCCACCAGGTACAGAGCGATCATCTCACCGATGAACGGGGTGCAGGCGTAGTAGGTGTCCAGATCGGTTCGGCGTTCGACCGGTGCGCTGCCCAGCGCGAAGAGCACCCACAGCATCACGATCACGGCGGCATAGGCGATCAGCCAGCCGCGGACGACACGGCGGACGTGTTCCGGGTCCCCGCCGCGCCAGTAGACGATCACGACGAGACAGGCGGCGCTGAATGCGGTCACCACCGTGTACACGAGCGGCGCGGCGAGATTCGGGACGCCGGTCAGACGGTTGACGGCGGCGACGCTGGCAGGGGCCGACAAGGTGAAGGAGACCCCGGCCACGAGGACGACCGCGCACAGCGAGATCAGCGCGGGGTCACGCCGGTGGTGCAGTAGTCGGGGAATCCTGATGGCCACGCCGCTCCAGAGGATCAGCGCCGTCAGGTAGTAGAACCAACCGTCCACGTCCCGGCCTCAGAGACCTCTGCCCAGCGAGTCCTCGATACGTGCGGCCACCTGCCCCACGTCGGCACGCCAATGAGTCCTGCGGAAGATCCGCAGATCGGTGCCCAGCCGCAGACCGAACATCTCGGCTTCCGCTTCGTGCTTCTCGTCGAAGCGGGTACGGGCCGCGTAGCCGAGCCGAGGCGCACCAACGACGTCGAGTCTCTCGTCCCGGGAGCCGAGGAGCCGCTTCACGACTTCGTCGACGACACCGGTGCGGGCGGCGTCCGCCCGCACGGCAGTACGGCCCGCCGGGCTGTGGGCACCGCAGTGCCCTTCGAACATGTGCCAGATCTCGTGGCCGAGGATCACATGCTCATGCTCGTTGTTGGTCGTGTCGTCACGGACGGCGATGACGTCCATGTCCTCGAGGTCCAGCCACAGGCCGCTCGCGGTCCCGGGCGGGAAGGCGGTCCGCTTCAGCACCACGGGGCGCCCCCGCAGGTCGGTGAGGACCCTGCCCAGCTCCGCGAACATCTCATCGTCGTCGCGTGGCACGGCCTGCGCCAAGCGGGTCAGGAGCGCGGCACTGAGCTCCTTCATCCTCTTCTCGCGCCTGGTCCTCACGTCGCTGCTCCCCCTTTTCGACGTCGCTCCGGAAGCCACCCGGTCCTCACCCGCGGCGGTTGCGGGCCCGCCGGCACGGTCCCTGCAAGGTGCAGAACGACACAGTAGCCAGTTCTGCGCAGTCCTCAACCGATCGGCGCCAACAAGGCCGGTGAGGGCCCCTGCGGTAGGAGGGCAAGACCCGGCGACCGGTTGCGAGCCGAGCCGGCACCACACCGCCACGGCCGCCCCGGGTCAGCATCGTGCCCATGCCCTCGCTCGGCAACTCCTCGCGCCCTGGCCCCGATCGACACCCGGCAGCACGGTCGCGCGTGGGTGGCGGGTGCGCCGTGTGCGCCTGGTAGCGCCTCCGCCGAGCGGGCGAACCCCCGCTACAGCAACGGGATTGTCAGTGGTGGACGGCAAGCTGGAGGTGCGCCACCCGGTACGCGCGACGACCGTCCGCTCACCCGGGGGCGTGAGCCGTGCAGATACCGCCGCGCGACGATCGTCGCACGGCCGACCCGGGGAGAGCCGTCCGATGCCGACCGCCGTACTGACAGACCGTGAGCGCGCCGCCGTGCAGGCCTATCTGCGCCTCCTCCACACGGTACGAGCCGCCTTCGACGGCCCACCGGACCCACACCGACCACCCTTGGTCCCGACCGCTGCCCTGGCCGAGGCAGACCGGGCGCTCGCCGCGGCGGGCCTCACGGGCACCGAGGAGGAGTTCTTCCGTCTGCTCGGCGACTGGTGTCCGCCGTGAGTCAGGCGCGGGGCACGACGACGGCCGTCGCGGCCAGCCCCCGGCGCGTGGTCCAGCGGCCGTCGAAGACCTCGACGCGACGGCCGCCGACCACCGGTCCCGGGACCAGAAGCCGTGCCCGGAAGCCGCCGGAGACGTCCGAGGCGTCGCCCGGGTCGATCTCTATGTCGGCCTCCAGGAAGTCGAGCCACCGCCCGGTCAGCGGGAACCACGCCTTGTAGACGGACTCCTTGGCGCAGAACAGCAGCCGGTCCCAGTGGACGGACGGGCGGCTGCGGGCGAGCTCCCACAGCCGCGTCCGCTCGGCGGGCAGGGTCGTCACGTCCAACACGCCCTCCGGCAGCCGGTCGTGCGGCTCGGCGTCGATGCCCAGCGAGACCAGTTCGCCGACCCGGGCGAGCGCGGCGGCGCAGTAGCCGTCGCAGTGCGTCATGCTGCCGATCAGACCGTCCGGCCAGCGCGGTGCACCGCGCTCGCCGGGAAGAACGGGCTGCGGCGGCACACCGAGCTTCTCCATGGCGTGCCGCGCGCAGGCCCGCACAGCCGTGAACTCCCGGCGTCGCTTGTCGACAGCCTGGGCGATGACCGCCTCTTCCTCGGGGTGGAGGACCGCACTCTCGGCGATGGTGTCACCGTCGAACGCCTCCACCACCACGACCGACCCCGGGAGCAGATCCTCGAACACCTTCTCGAACCTCCATCGGCAGAATGCGGCGCAGCCTCCCGGGCCGCTCCGGACGGGGGCCCCATTCACGCGGGTAGCCGACCGACACCTCTTCGAAGCGGACGCCCTCGTGGTGGGTGGTCCGGGGAATGTGCAGATGGCCGTACACCATGCAGGCGACCCGGAAGCGGCGGTGCCAGTTGGCGGTCAGGTCGGTACCGCACCACATGGCGAACTCGGGATGGCGCAGGATGTCCGTGGGGTGCCGGTCCAGCGGGTAGTGGTTCACCGGCACCGTGGCGAGGTCGCCTGGGATCTCCTCGAGCCTGCGCTCGGTCTCGGCGACCCGCGCCCGGCACCACGCCTCGCGGCTCGGGTAGGGGTCGGAATGCAACAGGAACTCGTCGGTGCACACGATCCCGGTACCGTGCGCGTACGCGAGCCCCTGCTCCTTGGTCGTGCAGCCCTGCGGCAGGAACGAGTAGTCGTAGAGCAGGAAGAGCGGTGCGACGGCCACCGGGCCGCCCGGTCCCTCCCAGACAGGGTAGGGGTCCTCGGGTGTGATCACATCCAACTCCCGGCACACGGCCACGAGGTGTTCGTACCTCTCCACGCCGCGCAGGGTGACGGAGTCGTTCTTGTGGGTCCACAGCTCGTGGTTGCCGGGCGCCCAGATGACCTTGCAGAAGCGGCCGGCGAGCAGTTCGAGCGCCCAGCGGATGTCGGCGACGGTCTCGGCCACATCACCGGCCACCAGCAGCCAGTCCTCGCCGGTCGTGGGGTGCATCCGCTCGACGAGGGCCCGGTTCTGGGGATACCCGATGTGCAGATCACTGATGGCGAGCAGCTGTCCACGGACGTCCGTCGGCTCCACCCTCGCCCCTTTCGAGCACCGAATGGGAACACGAGAACACATCGGGCCGCCGAGGAACAAGAGCGACCCGCGGCAGGTACCCGAGTGCCTGGGGAAAGAGCCGCACCGGGCCCGCACGCGTCGCGTGGAAGCACATCTGTCGCCGCGACGAACGCCTGGGGAATTCCGTAACACACGCGTAGCCGTGAGGGGGTCCGAAGGGCCTATGATCGCCCCAACACACCCGTCTCGGACGCCTTTCCGCGTACGGCGGTTCGGTGTACCTCCTCCTACCCCTGGCCGGGCACGGCCTGCTCCGCCGTGCCCGCACACCTTGAAAGGCGGCCTGGATGCTCTCTCGCGTACGCGTCTGGCTCAACCGCACGTACGCGGAGAACGTGTTCTTCATGGATCAGCTGCGGCGCAATCCCGGCGACCGGGCCGTCGAGATCCACGCCACGCACGGCGACGCCGACTCACCCATCCTCGCCGCGGCGGACACCGCCGACCTCGAGCCGGAGGGCCTGTCCCCGGCCGGGTACGTCGAATACGCCCTCGACCAGTGCATGCGCCGCGGAATCGACGTGTTCGTGCCCCGTCTGCACCAGGAGGCGATCGTCGCCCACCGCGACGAGTTCGAAGCGGTCGGTACGGCTCTGCTGGCACCATCCGCGGAGGCGGTGGCGGTCTTCCGGGACAAGGCGACCGCGTACCAGGCCGCCCAGTCGATCGGCGTCCCGGTTGCGCCCTGGTGGCGGGTCACGAACGAGGCCGAACTCCTGGCGGCTGTGGAGGCGTTGGAGGCCGGTGGGCACCGTGCCTGCTTCAAGCCGGCGGCGGGCGCGGGCGGCGTGGGCTTTCGCGTCATCACGCGCACCCCCTACTCGCTCGTGCATCTCAGCGGGTTCCCGAGCGCCTATGTTCCGCTGGACCTCGTCGTCCGGGCGGTGCGCGAGGCCGACGAGCCGGTCGACTGGCTCGTGATGCCGCGTCTGGAGGAGCCGGAGGTCTCGGTCGACTGCCTGACCGGCCCCGACAACCGCATCCGCATGGCGGTGGGCCGCACCAAGAACGGCCGCCGCCGGGGCTTCACGCTGCACGAGCAGTGGCTGGAGCCGGCCCGGCGTCTGGCGGAGGGGTTCGGGGTGCACCACCTGTCCAACATCCAGTTCCGGATGTACGGCGACCAGCCGGTGCTGCTGGACGTCAACACACGCCCGGCGGGCGGACTGCACCAGCTGTCGCTGTGCGGCGTCAACGCCCCGTGGGCCGCGGTCCGGCTGGCGCTCGGCGAGGATCCGGGAGAGGTTGTGCCGCCGTTCCTGGGGACGGACTACACGGTGGTGTCGGGGCCACGGCCCCTGCGCACCCACTCTGTGCCGCAGCAAAGGAGGGACGAGTCGGAGCAGGCACCGGTGTTGCCGGCGGCCCCGGTCGGTCGGGTCGAGGTCAATACCGCGGAAGCGCTGCCCCTTTAGCCCGTCCGCCGGATGCGGGCCGCCCGTGGACCGTCGCGGCCACGCGGCGGAGCCGCACCGTGGCACGGCCTCACGCTCGCTTCGAGCATCGCTTCGCGGGCGCTCCGCACCGGTCTGGACCGATCCGCTCCGACCCCCTTGACAGCGAGATTGGTCCATACCAACTTGGTTGCGCACCCTTCTGCACTTCCCTGCACTCCCGAACCCCCCATCATCTTCAGGGAGATCGCGTGCGCACACTTCTCAGACGTTCCAGACGTGCGTTCTTCGCACTCGTCGGCTCCGCCGCCCTGGCCCTGGCCGGTGCGGTCGCCCTCCCCGGAACCGCCCAGGCGGCCAACATCCTGTCCAACCCCGGCTTCGAATCGGGCAGCCTCTCGCCCTGGTCCTGCACCGGAAACCTGGGCTCCGTCGTCTCCAGCCCGGTGCACGACGGCTCCAAGGCCCTTGCGGGCGCGGCGAGTTCGAGCGACAACGCCCAGTGCAGCCAGACCGTCTCGGTCCAGCCGAACACGACGTACACCCTCAGCGGCTGGGTCCGCGGCAGTTACGTCTTCCTCGGTGTGAACGGCGGCGCCTCGACCTGGACGACGTCCCCGTCGGCGTACAGCCGGCTCTCCGTCTCCTTCACCACCGGCGCCTCGCAGACCAGCGCCACGATCTATGTCCACGGCTGGTACGCGCAGGGTACGTACTACGCCGACGACATCAGCTTGGACGGACCCGGCGGCGGGGGTTCGGACACCCAGGCGCCCACCGCGCCGACGAACCTGACCTCCACCGGCAAGACCTCCTCCAGTGTCTCGCTGTCGTGGTCGGCCTCGACGGACAACGTCGGGGTGACGGGGTACGACGTCTACAGCGGCTCGAGCCAGGTCCTCAGTGTCTCCGGCACCACGGCCACGGTCAGCGGGCTCTCGCCCAGCACCTCGTACACCTTCACCGTCAAGGCCCGCGACGCGGCCGGGAACGTCTCGGCGGCCTCCAACGCGGTGTCCGTCACGACCAACGCGGGCAGCGGCGGCGGCTCCGGCTTCAAACAGGCGGCACCGTACCTGTTCGAAGGCTGGGGCGACCCGCCGAGCCCGAGCACGGTGATGAGCGCGACCGGCGTCAAGTGGTTCACGATGGCGTTCGTGCTGGACTCGGGCGGCTGCAACCCCGCCTGGGACGGCAACCGTCCGCTGACGGGCGGCGTCGACCAGACCGCCATCAACCAGATCCGCTCCGCGGGCGGTGACATCGTCCCGTCGTTCGGCGGCTGGCAGGGCAGCAAGCTCGGCGCCAACTGCTCCTCCGCGAGCGCGCTCGCCGGGGCTCTGCAGAAGGTGATCGACGCCTACGGCCTGAAGGCGATCGACATGGACGTCGAGAACACCGACGAGTTCGAGAACGAGGCTGTCCAGGCCAAGATCCTGACCGCGCTGAAGACCGTCAAGGCGAACAACCCGGGCCTGAAGACCATCGTCACCTTCGGCACCTCGACGACCGGCCCGTCGTACTACGGCAACCGTCTGATCGAGCAGGCGAAGTCGCTGAACGCCGACATCGACGTCTTCACCATCATGCCGTTCGACTTCGGCGGCGGTGCCGACATGTACGGCAACACGGTGAACGCGGCCGAGGGCCTGAAGGCCAAGCTGAAGTCGACCTTCGGCTGGGACGACGCCACGGCCTACTCGCACATCGGCATCTCGGGCATGAACGGCCTGTCCGACCAGCAGGAGAACACCACCCCGGCGATCTGGACCCAGATCCGCGACTGGGCGAACACGCACCACATCGCCCGGCTGGCCTTCTGGGCGGTCAACCGCGACCGGCCCTGTCCGGGCGGCGGCGTGGTGAGCAACTGCTCGGGCATCAGCCAGAGCACCTGGCAGTTCACTTCCATCACGGCCGGGTTCACCGGCTGAGCATCGGCGTGGGGGTGCCCCCGATCGGGCACCCCCACGTCGTCCGGTCCTCAGAAGCGACCCGAGCCGCGGTACAGCTCCAGCTCGCCGTCCAGCTCCACGGCGAGCACCGTGGCGTGCGGATCGAGATCGGCCGCGGACGGTGGCTCGATCCACAGCACCCCGGGCGTCTCGTGCAGGCCGCCGGTGACCCGGTGGGCCAGTTCGGTGCCGCTGCCGAGCACGGAGATCCGGCGCACCGAACCGAGCAGCCCGCGTACGTTGATCTCGGCGCGCGGGGCGTCGAAGAGGATCACATACAGCGTGCGGCGGTCCGCCGAGAGGGTGCTCGGGCCGTAGTGGTGCCCGACGGGGAGCCCCCGTACGGTCCCGTACACGGCCTCCGCATGCCTGTGGATCCAGTGGCCGAGCCCTTCGAGACGTTCGGCCTGCTCGTCGGGGATGGTGCCGTCCTCCCGCGGGCCGACGCTGAGCAGCAGATTGCCACCGCCGCCGATCGTCTCCGTGAAGTACCGGATCAGCTGGTCCACGGACTTGTGGTTGTGGTCGTGATGCTGGTGGCCCCAGGAGTCGTTGATCGTCAGACACAGCTCCCAGGGGCCCTCCGGCGGCACGACGGGGGCACCCTGCTCGGGCGTCGCGTAGTCGCCCTCGCTGAGCATGCGCGCGTTGAAGACGACGTTCGGTACCTCGGCGCGAATCAGCTCGGCGAGTTCGCGGATGCGCCACTGCTCCTCGCTGCGGTCCCACTCGCCGTCGAACCACATCAGATCGGGCCTGTAGCGGCTCGTCAGCTCGCGGATCTGGCCGTCCCGGTAGGCGAGGAACCGCTCCCAGGCATCCAGGTCCTCCAATTCGGCCGCGACCTCGGAGTACCGATTGTCCTCGAGCTCCGGTGGACGCCCCGGCTTGCGCGTCGAGGCGTAGTCGGGGTGGCTCCAGTCGGAGTGCGAGTAGTACAGGCCGACCTTGAGGCCCTGCTCGCGCAGGGCCTCGGCATAGCCGGCGATCAGGTCGCGGCCCACGTTGAGGCCGCCGTGGGCACTGTCCCACAGGGCGACTCCGTCGTGGTGCCGACTGGTGAGCACGGCGTACGAGGCTCCCGCGCGGGCGAACAGCGCCGCCCACGCGCGGGGGTCGTAGCGCGAGGCCGTGAAGCGGTCGAGCTGGGACATGTACTGCTCGTAGGGCACGATGTCGTCGTAGAACGACCAGGACTCCTGGACGCCGTCGACGGCGTATACGCCCCAATGGACGAAAATCCCCAACTTGGCGTCGGTGAACCAGGGTTGTATGGGCACAGGTCAGTTCACCCCCGCACGCCCAAGACGCAGCGTCAGGATCTGGAAGGGCCGCAACGCGAGGCGGACCGCGCCTTCGGCGTCCCTGTCGGCGTCCTCCAGGGGCCGCTCCAGCAGATCGGTGACCTGAGCTCCGGCCAGTGCGAAGCCCGTGCGCAGCACCCCCTGTGCCCGACCGCCCCGGGACTCGTACAACCGCACCACCACATCACCGGACGCGTCGTCGGCGAGCTTCACCGCCTCGACGGTCACGCCGTCGCCGTCCACCGAGACGACCGGTTCCTGCACACCCGCCGAGTCCGCCACGCGCAGCGGCAGGTTGAGGGCGTATCCCTCGGCCACCGCGTCCTCGATGTTCGCGCCCGGAAGGAGCGAGTACGTGAAGCGGTGGCTGCCCTGGTCGGCCTCCGGGTCCGGGACGCGCGGGGCGCGCACCAGGCTGAGACGGACCGTGGTCGTCGTGCCCCCGTCGTCGCGGACCGTGCGGGAGACATCGTGGCCGTACGTCGAGTCGTTGATGACCGCCACGCCGTAGCCGGGCTCGCCGATGTGCACCCAGCGGTGGCCCGAGACCTCGAAGCGGGCCGCCTCCCAGCTGGTGTTGGTGTGGGTGGGCCGCTGGATGTGGCCGAACTGGATCTCCGCCGAGGAGTGCGGTGCGCGGATGTCCACCGGGAAGGCCGCCTTGAGGATCTTCTCGGTCTCGTGCCAGTCGATCTCGGTCTCGAAGTCGATGCGGGGGCTCCCGGCGCGCAGGGTGATGGTCTGTGTGATCTTCGAACCCTTGCCGAAGGTCCGCTCGACGCGGATCGCACCGAGAAGCGGGTCGTCCTCGACCACCGTCACCGAGTCCGCATCCAGCAGGTCCGTGAACCGGTTCCGATAGTGCTTGTCAATGTCCCAGGCGTCCCAGTAGTTGGGCAGGTCCGTGTGCAGACGCAGCAGGTTGCCCGGGTCGGCGAGCACTTCGCGGTTCGCGCGCAGGTCGCGGACGGAGGACAGAGTTCCGTCCTCGGCCACGTCGACCCGGACCAGGCCGTTGTCGAGGACGTGACCGCTGACCGTCACGGCCTCGGGAGCCGATCCGCCGGTGAGGGGCGCGCTCCCGCTCGCCGGGACCTGCACGTACGCCGGTGCGCCCCCGGGTGCACGGATCACCTCGGCGCGGCCGTACGGGCTGGTGTTGAAGACACGGGGCCCGCCGTCGCCCAGTGCGGCGATCGCCTCGGTCGTCAGCTCATCCAGCTCCGCCGCCACGCGCGCGTATTCGGCCTCGGCCTCGCGGTGCACCCAGGCGATCGACGACCCGGGCAGGATGTCGTGGAACTGGTGCAGCAGGACCGTCTTCCACAGCCGGTCGAGCTTCTCGTACGGGTAGGAGTAGCCCGGCGCGTGCAACGCCGCCGTCGTCGCACACAGTTCGGCCTCGCGCAGCCGGTGCTCGGAGCGGCGGTTGCCCTGCTTGGTGCGGGCCTGGGAGGTGTACGTGGCGCGGTGGAGTTCGAGGTACAGCTCGCCGACCCACACCGGCGCGTCGGGATACTCCTCCCGCGCGGCCTCGAAGAAGGCGTCGGGGTGTTCCACGACGACCTTGGCGGAGCCCTCGAGGTCCTTCAGGCGCCGGGCGCGTTCCATGATCTCGCGGGTGGGGCCGCCGCCGCCGTCACCCCAGCCGAAGGGTGCGAGGGAGCGCGTGGCGCCGCCCTTCTCCTGGTAGTTGCGCACCGCGCGGGCCATCTCCTCGCCGCTGAAGCAGGCGTTGTAGGTGTCGACCGGCGGGAAGTGCGTGAAGATACGGGTGCCGTCGATGCCCTCCCACCAGAAGGTGTGGTGCGGGAACTTGTTGGTCTGGTTCCAGGAGATCTTCTGGGTGAGGAACCACTCGTTGCCGGCCAGCTTGGCGAGCTGGGGGTAGGCCGCCGTGTAGCCGAAGGAGTCCGGCAGCCACACGCCCTTGGTCTCGATGCCGAAGTGCTCGACGAAGAACCGCTTGCCGTGGACGAGCTGACGGGCGATCGCCTCACCGCCGGGCAGGTTGCCGTCGGCCTCGACCCACATGCCGCCGACCGGCGCCCACTGGCCCTTCTTCACGGACTCCTGGATGCGGGCCCACACGCGCGGGTAGTTGTCGCGGACCCACTCGTACTGCTGGGCCTGCGAGCAGGCGAAGACGAACTCCTCGTACTCGTCGGCGAGTGAGGTGACGTTCGAGAAGGTGCGGGCGGTCTTGCGCTTGGTCTCCCGGATCGGCCACAGCCAGGCCGAGTCGATGTGCGCGTGGCCGACGCCGGAGACGACATGGGCGCTGGCGTGCGCGGGCCTGGACAGGACCGGCCCGAGCACCGCGCGGACGGCGGCCGCCGACCCGGAGATGTCGTCGAGGTCGAGGACGTCCATCGCCCGGTCGAGCGCGTGCATGATCTCGTGCCGCCGCGGATCGTGCTCGCCGAGCTCCACCATCAGCTCGCGCAGGACCTGGAGGTCCAGATCGAGGTGCCAGACCTCCTCGTCGAGGACGGCGATGTCGGCGCGCCTGAAGGTGTAGAGCGGCTTGTCGCCGGCCGTGAGCACATCGCCGAGCGGGGTCGGGCCCGCGAAGTCGCCTGCGAGGATGTCCGGGTTGGAGGCGGCCTCGACGAGGTAGTGGATCTCTTCGCCGCCCACGGCGGGGTGTGCGATCGGGACGTACTGGTTGAGCGGGTTGACGGCCTTCAGCGGCGTCCCGTCGGTCAGGTGGACGAGGGCTTCGGCCTGGTTGCCGGGCCAGTCGCCCACGAAGCCGAGGTCGATGACCGCCTCGACCCGCTTGCCGGCCCACTCGGCGGGCACCCGGCCGCTCATGCGGAACCAGGTGGTGCCCCAGGGCGGGCCCCAGGGGGTGCCCATCGCGAAGGGCGTGAACGGGGCGGTGGCCGCCTCCGCGAAGGGGACCGGCTCGCCCGGCGCCTGCCACGCTGCCACGTCGAGCGGCACGGAGGCGGCGTAGACGGCGGGCTTGATGCGCTGGTTGTGGACGCGCTCGGCGCGCTCCTCGATCCGGCGGCGTTCGTCGTGCATGAAGAGTCTCCAGGGGGAGGGAGGGTACCGAGGGCGCTTATGCGAGATACGCCAGGCCGGGGTGGACCGAGGTGTACCCGTCGACCAGCCTGCGTGCCACGTTCACGGAGTCGACGAGCGGGTGGAGCGCGAACGCCTTCACCGCCGTCGCGCGCGAACCGGACTCGGCCGCGGCAAGCACCTCGCGCTCGACCGCCTTGACCGCGCACACAAGGCCGGTCGCGTGGCCGGGGAGCGGGTCGACCGCGACCGGATGCGCGCCGTTGGCGTCCACCAGGCAGGGGACCTCGATGACCGCCTCGGAGTCCAGTACGGAGAGGGTGCCGCGATTGCGCACGTTGAGGATCAGAGTCGTGCGCTCGTCGCGGGCGATCGCCCGCATCAGGGCCAGGGCCACCTTCTCGTAGCCACCGGAGAGGTCGTCGGCGTCGCGCTCCCCCGCGCCCGCAGTCTGCCGGTTCTCGGCCATGTAGGTGGCCTCGCGCTCGGCACGTGTGCGGTCCCAGGTCCGCAGGGCCGAGGCGTCCCGGTCCTTCACCTCCTCGTAGAAGCGCGCCTGCTGGTCCCGCAGGAAGGCGCCGCGGGTCTTCTCGGCCTCGCGGTAGGCGCGCACGGTCTCGCGGTTGAAGTAGTAGTAGTGCAGATACTCGTTCGGGACGGCGCCGAGGGACTGCAGCCAGTCGGGGCCGAACAGCTTGCCCTCCTCGAACGAGCCGAGCAGGGCGGCATCGGCGAGCAGCCGGGGCAGTTCGTCACGCCCGGCGACGCGCAGACCGCGCACCCAGCCGAGGTGGTTGAGTCCGACGTAGTCGATGAATGCCTCACGCGGGTTCGCCACGCCGAGCACGCGAGCGATGCGGCGGCCGAGGCCGACCGGGGAGTCGCAGATGCCGATGACGCGCCCACCGAGGTGGCGGGCCATCGCCTCGGTGACCAATCCCGCCGGGTTGGTGAAGTTGATGACCCAGGCGTCGGGGGCGAGCCGGGCCACCCGCCGCGCGATGTCGACGGCGACGGGCACGGTCCGCAGACCGTACGCGATGCCGCCCGCGCCGACCGTCTCCTGACCGAGGACACCCTCGGCGAGCGCCACCCGCTCGTCGTCGGCGCGTCCCTGGAGTCCGCCGACACGGATCGCGGAGAAGACGAAGTCCGCGCCGCGCAGCGCCTCGTCGAGATCGGTGGTGGCGGTCACCTCCGGCGCGTCCGGCACACCCGCTGCTTGCTCCGCCAGCACCCGGGTCACCGCCGACAGCCGCTCCGCGTCCAGGTCGTGCAGTACGACCCGGGTGACACGGCCCTCGGCGCGATCTCCGAGGAGCGCTCCGTACACGAGCGGCACACGGAATCCACCGCCGCCCAGAATCGTCAGTTTCACGCTTGCACCCTTCCCGCCACCATCACCTCGACGCCCGCCTCGTCCAGAGACGACCGGGTCACCGGGTCGATCGGCGCACTCGTCACCACCACGTCCAGATCCCCGGCGTCGCAGACCTTCGCCATGCCCGTACCCGGGAACTTGGCGGAGTCGGCGAGCAGGACGACCTGGTCGCTCGCCTTGATCATGGCCCGCTTGACCGGTACCTCGACGACCGTCGTGTCCATCACCTGCCCGCCCGGCCGGACTCCACTGGTGCCGAGGAAGAGCCAGTCGGCGTGCAGCTGGCGCAGGTTGTCCTCGGTGAGGAAGCCGACCAGGGAGCGGTACTCACGGCGGACCATGCCGCCGAGCAGCACCAGCTCGATGCCCTCGTCGTCGGCAAGCTCCTCGTAGACCACCAGGTTGCTGGTGATCACGGTCAGCCGCCGTCCGTGCAGCTGCCGGGCCAGCCGGAAGGCGGTGGTGCCGATGTCGAGGAGCACGGACTCACCGTCCCGGATCATCGAGGCCGCGCTGACCGCTATGGAGTCCTTCTCGGGCACGCGCACCTCGGCGACCTCGGCGAAGGGCTGGTCGCCGAGGTCGACGACCGCGCCTCCGTGCACCCGCGTGAGCAGTCCGTCCTCCTCCAGCTTGACCAGGTCACGCCTGATCGTGGCGGGGCTCACGCCCAGTTGCTCGGAGAGGTCGGTCACGGCCGCGGGGCCACCTGAGCGCAGGGCCCGCAGGATGAGTTGGTGTCGTCGTTCTGCCAGCACACTGCGAACACTACTCGTCATCTTCAATCATTTCTATGCTCACTTCTGCTCGACTATTGACCAATGTCGAAGAGGGGCGCACGATTCCGTGCACCGAATTTGAACAGTTCTGACGAGAGGACGTTCGTGTGGACGACGACCGGCCCGATGTGCTGCTGACCGGGCTGCTCTTCTACGACCTCGTCCTCACCGGGCTGGGCGGCCCCCCGACCCCCGGCGAGGAGATCTGGACCGAGGGCATGGGCAGCAGCCCCGGCGGGATCGCGAACCTCGCCGTAGCGGCCGCCCGCCTCGGTCTGAAGACCTCGCTCGCCACGGTCTTCGGTGACGACTTCTACGGCGCGTACTGCCGGGACGTCCTCGCCGGCCAGGAGGGGGTCGACCTCTCGCTCTCCCGCACGGCGAACGGCTGGCCCACCCCCGTCACCGTCTCGCTCGCACTCCCCCGGGCGCACGACGCCTCCCCCGTCCACGACCGCGCACTGATCACCCACGGCCAGGAGCCCCCTTACTCGCAGGACGAACTGCTGGGCGAGGTGCCCGAGGCGCGCACCGCCCTGGTGCACCTGGAGGCGGAGCCACGCGCATGGCCGGCCAAGGCGGCCGCGAACGGCACGCAGATCTACGCGGACGTCGGCTGGGACCCCACCCGGCAGTGGTCTCCCGACCTGCTCGACCAGCTCTCTCTGTGCCACGCGTTCCTTCCGAACGAGACCGAGGCCATGGCGTACACGCGCACGGACAACGCGGTCGCGGCGCTCGACGCACTCGCCGAGCTGGTGCCGGTGGCCGTCGTCACCCGCGGCGGTGCGGGCGCGATCGCGGTGGACCAGACGACGGGCGAGCACGCGGACGTCCCCGCCGTCGACATCGACGTACTGGACCCCACCGGAGCCGGCGACGTCTTCGGCGCGAGCTTCGTCGCGGCCTCCCTCGGCGGCTGGCCGCTCGAGGAGCGACTGCGGTTCGCGGTGCTCGCCGCCGGTCTGTCCGTACGGCACCACAGTGGCGCCCTCGCGGCGCCCGGCTGGTTCGGCGTCGACCGGTGGTGGCGCTCGGTGACCGACCCCGGCCTGCGGCGGGCGTACGCCTTCCTCGCCGACCGCATCCCGGCCGACCCCGGCCCGCCCCCGCACCACGCACCCGTCACGCCGCCCGATCCCGCGCGGCGGCACTGAGTCCCTCGTATGCGACACCCGAACAGATCCGAAAGGCGGTGAGAGCAGTGCGGCTCTCACGAAGAGGCCTCCTGCGCGCGGGCCTGGCCGGTACGGCCGCCACGGCGCTCGGCGGCCTGGCGTCCGGCTGTGCCGTGCCGACCGGTTCGACCGGCCGGCACATGGTCCTGTGGTACTGGGACGGGGGCCTGGGCGACACGGTCCTCGAGAAGGCCAAGGCCCGTTACGACCGCTCGGTCGATCTGCAGGCCATCAAGATCGGCGGCTATTACCGGTCCAAGCTGATCACCACGATGGCCGGCCGTGCCCACATCCCCGACATCGCGGGCCTCAAGGGCGAGGACATGGCGTCGTACCTGCCCAACGCCGACCAGTTCGTGGACCTGAGGACGCTGGGCGCGGACAAGTACAGAAGCCAGTACCTGCCGTGGAAGTGGGACCAGGGCATCGCCGACGACGGCACGATGGTCGGCTTCCCGATCGACTGCGGCCCCGTCGCGCACTTCTACCAGCGCGCCGTCTTCCAGAAGGCGGGGCTTCCTTACGAACCGGCCGACGTGTCCAGTGAGCTGAACACCTGGGAGAAGTTCTTCGGGGCGGGTGAGCGGCTCAAGAAGCGGATCCCGGGAACCTACCTGCTCAGCGACGTCAACGCGGTCTTCGAGAACGTGGTGCTGCAGGGAAGCAAGCGGTACGTCGACAAGGACCGCCACTTCATCGGTGACCAGGAGCATGTGCGCACCGCCTGGGACCTGGCCGTGGAGGCGAAGCGGCGGGGGATCGTCTCGGACCTCGTCACCGGCACCCCGGACCAGCTGTCGGCCGTTCAGGACGGAAAGCTGCCCAGCCAGCTCGGCGCCTCCTGGGCCACCAACGACATCAAGAGCGGTGTGCCGAAGACCAAGGGCAGGTGGCGGGTGGCCGACATGCCCGTGCGGCCCTCGAACAACGGCGGCTCGTTTCTGTCGATCACCAAGGCGTGCCGGGAGCCCGAGCGGGCCTTCGCAATCATCACCTGGCTCCTCGACACGGAGAACCAGGCCCAGGGCTTCGTCGATGCGGGTCTCTTCCCCTCCACGCCCGCCTCGTACGGCCTGAAGCAGCTGCGCGAGCCCGACCCGTTCTTCGGCGGCCAGGTCACGATGGACGTCTTCGGCCCCGCCGCGCAGAAGATCGCGGTCGCCTACAACAGCCCGTTCGACGTGGCGCTCGGGCAGCCCATCAAGGACGAGATCAAGAACGTCGGCGTCCTGGGCAAGGACCCGAAGAAAGCCTGGAGCGACGCCATGAGCAAATGCCGGCGCATAGCGGAGCACCTGGGGGTGAGCTACTGATGGCCACCGTCCCCGCGCTGGAGAAGCCCCCGGCGGCCCTGGCGGAGACGCCCGCCGAGCAGCCGAAGAAGGGCTTCAGGAAGTACTGGCACCTCTACGCCGCCATCTCCCCCTTCTACCTCCTCTTCCTCGCCTTCGGTCTGATCCCCGTCGGCTTCTCCTTCTACGTCTCCCTGCACCGCTGGGACGGCCTCGGCTCCATGGAGTGGGCCGGCCTCTCGCAGTACCAGTACCTCCTGAGCGACAGCGACTTCTGGAGCTCGGTCGGCAACACCATCCTCATCTGGGCACTGGCCACCTTCCCGATGATCTTCCTGGCGATGGTGACAGCCGTGATGCTCAACTCGGCGGTCCGCTTCAAGAACGTCTACCGCCTCGCCTACTTCCTCCCGAACGTCACCTCGGTGGTGGCGATCGCGATCGTCTTCGGCTCCGTGTTCTCCACCAACTTCGGTCTGGTCAACGCCCTGCTGCAGGCGGTGGGCCTGGACCAGGTGGCGTGGCTGAACACCCCCTGGGGCATCAAGATCGCCATCGCGACGCTGATGACCTGGCAGTGGACCGGTTACAACGCGATCATCTTCCTCGCGGGTCTGCAGACCGTTCCGAGCGAGCTGTACGAGGCGGCACGCATGGACGGTGCCGGACCCGTCCAGACGTTCTTCCGGGTCACGCTGCCGCTGATGCGTCCGGTCCTGCTCTTCGTGCTCGTCATCTCGACCGTCACCGGTCTGCAGAGCTTCTCCGAGCCGCAGGTGCTGCTACAGAACACCGCGAACGAGTCGACTTTCTCGGGCGGACCCGGCCACGCCGGCCGCACGATGGTCCTCTACTTCTTCCAGCAGACCTTCGACAACAACGACTTCGGCTACGGCGCCGCCGTGGCGTGGGGCGTCTTCCTCGTCGTCATCCTCTTCTCGATCATCAACTGGCGCCTGGTGCGGCGCCGGGGCGAAGACTAGGGAGTCCGGTCACCATGGCATCCATCCACAGCACACGGCGACCGAAGGTCATCCGGGGCACCCGGAGCCGGGGCATCGCGCTCCACGCGGTTCTTGTCATCGGGCTGCTGCTGTCGGCCTTCCCGTTCTACTGGGCCGTGATCATGTCGACGCACACGTCGTCGGAGATCTTCTCGTACCCGCCCAAGCTGCTGCCCGGTTCCCACTTCCTCGAGAACGTCCGCCATCTCTTCGACAACATCGACTTCTTCGGCTCGATGTTCAACTCTCTGCTGGTGGCGGGCTCGGTGACGGTCCTGGTCCTCTTCTTCGACTCGCTGGCGGCGTTCGTCTTCGCCAAGTTCGAGTTCCCGGGCCGGCGGGTGCTGTTCGCACTGCTGATGGTCATCTTCATGGTGCCGGCGCAGCTCGCGGCCATCCCGCAGTTCGTGATCATGGCGAAGCTCGGCTGGATCGGCACGATGACCTCGCTGATCGTCCCGGCCGCGGCCAACGCGTTCGGCATCTTCTGGATGCGCCAGTACATGAAGGGCGCCATCCACGACGAACTGCTCGACGCCTCGCGCATCGACGGGGCGAACTTCCTGCGCCAGTACTGGCACGTGGCGCTCCCGGTCGTCCGTCCGGGCCTGGCCTTCCTCGGCATCTTCACCTTCATGGGCCAGTGGAACGACTACGCCTGGCCCCTGATCGCCCTCACCAACCCGGACAACGTGACGCTCCAGGTCGCCCTGTCCCAGCTCAACGGTACCCATGGCACCACCGACTACGGCATGGTGATGACGGGTGCGCTCCTCGCCCTCGTCCCGCTGCTGATCGTGTTCGCGATCGGTGCCCGGCAGATCATCGCCGATCTGGGCAAGGGGGCCATCCGCTGATGACCCGCGATCCCCTGATCGCCCTCCGCCCCTGGGAGTCACCCGAGGTGACCTCCTGGGGGCGGCTGCCCATGGGCGCGGTCGACCGTCGTTCGGGAGCGGTCCCGTTGGACGGCGAGTGGCGCTTCCAGCTCTTGCCCGCACCGGAGTCCCCCGTCACCGACGCCTGGTCGTCCCAGCACGTCCCCGGCGCCTGGACGCTTCAGGGCACCGACGACCTGCCGCAGTACACCAACGTCCGTATGCCGTTCGACGAATACCCGCCCTCCGTGCCCGCCGCCGACCCGACGGGCGTGTACGAGCATGACGTGGAGGTGCCCGCCGCGTGGGAGGGCCGGCGCATCGTGCTCCAGGTCGGCGCCGCAGAGAGCGTGCTGCTGGTGCACGTGGACGGACGGCCGGTGGGCGTCTCGAAGGACTCCCATCTGGCCGCCGAGTTCGACCTCTCCGGCGCGCTGCGCCCCGGCGAGCGGAGCACCCTGCGCCTGACGGTGGTGAAGTGGTCGGACGCCACGCACCTCGAAGACCAGGACCAGTGGTGGCACGGGGGGATCACCCGTTCGGTGCTGCTCTACGCGACGGATCCGCTGTACCTCGCAGACGTGACCGTGCGGGCGCGGCGCAGCGGGGAGCTGCGGGTGGACTGCCGGGTGCAGGACGCCGCGGGCGCGCTGCCCGAGGGCTGGTACATCAGCGGCGAGCTGGACGGCAGGACGCTCACGCAGGACGAGGACTTCGACCGCGCCAACGCCGAGGACGAACGCGTCTCCGCCTTCCTCGGCGAGGCACGGCTGCTCGCCACCGTGCCCGAGGTGCGCACCTGGACCGCCGAGACGCCCGAACTGTACGAATTGACCATTATGCTCCACCGTGCCGACGGCACGATCGCCGACGCCTCGCACCACCGCATCGGCTTCCGCGACATCGAGATCGTCGGACGGGACCTGCTGATCAACGGCGAGCGCGTGTTCATCCGGGGCGTCAACCGGCACGACTTCCATCCGCTCACCGGCCGGACGGTGTCGTACGACGACATGCGCGCCGATCTGGTCGTGCTCAAGCGTTTCGGCTTCAACGCGATCCGTACCGCTCACTACCCCAACGACCCAGCACTGTACGATCTCGCAGACGAACTCGGCCTCTATGTCGTCGACGAGGCGGACATCGAGTCCCACGACCACGCCCACGAGATCGCCGACGACCCCCGCTATCTGAACGCTTTCGTGGACCGTGTCTCGCGGATGGTGCTGCGGGACAAGAACCACCCATCGGTCATCGTCTGGTCGCTGGGCAACGAGTCCGACTACGGCGCGAACCACGACGCGGCCGCCGGCTGGCTGCGCCGGCACGATCCGACGCGGCCGCTCCAGTACGAGGGGGCCGCGAAGCTCGGCTGGGCCGACCCGGAGCCGGCCTCCGACATCGCGTGCCCCATGTACGCGCCGATCGAGGACTGTGTCGCGCACGCCCTGTCCGGCGAGCAGACCAAGCCGCTCATCCAGTGCGAGTACTCACACGCCATGGGCAACAGCAACGGGACGCTCGCCGACCACTGGGCCGCCATCGAGGCCACCCCGGGTCTTCAGGGTGGCTTCATCTGGGAGTTCTGGGACCACGGCATTCTCCAGCGCGTGAGCGACGGAAGACCGGCCGGGCGCACGGGCGCCGGCCTCCATGGCAACGGTGTCGCCGCGCCCGGTCACCGCTGGGCGTACGGCGGCGACTTCGGCGAGGCGGTGCACGACGGCGCGTTCATCGCGGACGGCGTGGTCTTCCCCGACCGCACGCCCAAACCGGTGATGTACGAGCACCGGGAGATCGCGGCCCCGGTGCGGGTGGAGTGCTACAAGCACGAGGGCATCGTCCTCGGCAACCACCAGCACTTCCGGAGCCTTTCCTGGCTGTCGGGCCGGTGGGAGCTGGCGCTCGCCGACGGCCGCACCCTGACCGCCTCGGCCGACCTGCCCGATCTGCGGCCGGGCGAGACGGCGGCGGTGCCGCTGCCGTTCGAGCTGCCGCGGGACGGGGGCGAGGCGTGGCTCACGCTCCGCGTGACCACGGCGGAGGACCTGCCGTGGGCGCCTCGCGGTACGGAGGTGTGCGCGCCCCAAGTGCGGTTGCGGTTGGCTCCGAAGCCGGTGGACGAGCCCGTGGCGGACCGTCCGGTGGAGGTCGACGCGGAGGGGCTGCTCGTCCATCCGCTGCTGGCCGCCGCCCCCATGCTGTCGCTGTGGCGGGCACCGACGGACAACGACGAGCTGGGCGGCATCGCGCCGCGCTGGCGGGCGTGGGGGCTCGACGCGCTCGTGCGCAAGGTCGTCTCCGTTCAGCGTGACGCATCCCGGGTGACGGTGCTGGCCGAGTACGCCGGCACGGTCGGCGTCGTCCGCCACTGCCAAGTGTTCACGCCGGTCGACAGCGGCATCCGGGTCGACGAACAGGCCGAGCTGCCTGCGGAGTTCGACGACGTGGCACGCGTCGGCTCCGTGTTCGAGACGGTGGCGGGTCTCGACCTGCTGGAGTGGTTCGGGCAGGGGCCCTGGGAGTCGTATCCCGACCGGAGTGCGGGTGCGCCCGTGGGCCACCACCGCGTCCCCGTCGACGAGTTGTTCACCCCCTACCTCCGCCCGCAGGAGAGCGGCGGCCGGCACGGTGTACGGCACTTCGCTCTGAGCGGGCCGGATGCCACCGGTCTCGGCGTCGTCCTGGACGAGCCGCGCCAGGTCTCCGTGACCCGCTACCGTGCCGAGGATCTGACCGGTGCCGCACACCACGACGAGCTGAAGCCCCGCTCCGGCTGCGTGGTGCACATCGACGCGGCGCACCGGGGCCTCGGCACGGCCTCCTGCGGCCCTGACACCTCGCCCTCGTATCTCGTCGCACCCGGAGTCCACCGCTGGAGCTGGACGCTGCGCAGTCTTTGATCCCCCCGGGCCCTTCCGCCGCTCTCCTGCGGCGCGCAGGACTGTTCGGTGCAGCGGTGGTCGCCACCGCGTCCACGCGGACCGCGAGCCGTAGCGACGTCGGCGTCAGGGCCGCCGGAAGCGCGGGGGAACGCTCTCCGGCAGCCCTGACGTCCGCCTTCATGCCCTGAACTCCCGTATGGCGAGGGGACTTTCTCGGCTCTGTCTCTTGACGTTCGGAGCGCCGGAGAGCACGTCGGCGGCGCGATGTGAGAGCGCTGTCACGCCCCGGCGAACATCGTCTCCGCCCGTTCCGCTCATCTCAGCTCCGCACGGAACGCGGCCGGGGTCGTATCCGTGTGCTGGTGGAAGAACTTGGAGAAGTTCGCCGCGTCGGCGAAGCCCACGGCGGCACCGACCCGGCCGATCGGCAGGTCCGTGTGCGCGAGGAGACGTCGGGCCTCCAGGATCACGCGCTTGTCTATGAAGCCCTTGGGCGTCTCGCCGGTGGCGGCGCGGACCGCGCGGACCAGGGTGCGGCGCGAGTAGCCGAGGGCGTCGGCGTAGGCGCTGACGCTGTGATTGGTCGCGAACCCCTTCTCGACCGCGTCCCGGAAGCGGGTGAAGGTCGTGTCGGCCTGCTCGCGGGTCGCCTCCGCGGAACTGACCGCCAGATGGGCGAGGCGCAGCAGGAACGCGGTCAGAGAGTGTTGCAGTACCGCCGTGTGCAGCGTCAGGGGCAGCGTGGTGATGTCCTCGTACTCGCGCCGGAGCTGGTCGAGCGCCGCCTGGAGCCCGGCGAGCTGGGCCGGGCCGGGGCGCAGCAGGGGTGGCAGTTCGTAGCGGTACAGACCCGTGGCCTCAACGGTGGCGCGCGGCAGGAAGCCGGGCTGCATGGTGAGCGCGGTGCCGTGGTACTCGCTCGCCCGGGAGAAGCGGTGGACCTGGCCGGGGCGGATCCACAACAGGTCGCCGGCGGTCATCTCGTACTCGGCGAAGTCCACCATGTGCGTCACGGGGCCGCCGGTGAAGAGCATCACCACATGGAAGTCGATCCGGTGGACGCGGCCGATCGGCGCGGCCTGGTGCCAGGGGAGTCCGGAGTTCATGGCAACCACCTGCATACCGACGCCGCAGACGCTCAGGTCGACCGGAAAGGGGTACGTTCTGATCCCGTCACCGTCTTGCGTGGTCTTGTCCACCATGTCCTTCTCGTGTCGCCTCGGTCCCGCTGTCGATGTCCCACTTTCACCGAAGACTGACACAGGGGCACCTTCCACTGCAAAAGTCAGACTTTTAGGTTTGAACGCGTTCTGTTAGCGATTCGCCACGCAGTGAGGACTTGTTGAAGATGAGTGCGCAGAGCCCCGACGGATTCGAATGGACCGAACTCGACCGGCGGGCCGTCGACACCGCTCGCATCCTGGCCGCCGACGCGGTGCAGAAGGTCGGCAACGGTCACCCGGGCACCGCGATGAGCCTGGCCCCGGCCGCGTACACGATCTTTCAAAAGGTGATGCGGCACGATCCGGCCGACCCCGAGTGGACCGGCCGCGACCGCTTCGTCCTCTCCCCCGGCCACACCTCTCTGACCCTGTACACACAGCTCTTCCTCGCCGGATACGAGCTGGAGCTCGATGATCTGAAGGCGTTCCGCACCCACGGCTCGAAGACCCCCGGTCACCCGGAGTACGGGCACACCGCGGGAGTGGAGACCACCACCGGACCACTCGGCCAGGGCGTGGCCAACGCGGTCGGCATGGCCATGGCCGCCCGCTACGAGCGCGGCCTGTTCGACCCGGACGCTCCCGAGGGCGCCTCCCCCTTCGACCACACGATCTGGGCGATCGTCTCCGACGGCGACCTGGAGGAGGGCATCTCCGCCGAGTCCTCCTCGCTCGCCGGCCACCAGAGGCTCGGCAACCTCGTCTTCCTCTACGACGACAACCACATCTCCATCGAGGGCGACACCGCGACGGCCTTCTCGGAGGACGTACTGAAGCGCTACGAGGCCTACGGCTGGCACGTGCAGCGCATCGAGCCCGCCGAGAACGGCGACATCGACGTCCCCAAGCTGTACGCGGCGCTCAGGGCGGCGCAGGACGAGACCGAGCGGCCCTCGATCATCGCGATGCGCACGATCATCGCCTGGCCGGCCCCGAACGCGCAGAACACCGAGGCGTCCCACGGGTCCGCCCTCGGGGCGGACGAGGTAGCCGCCACCAAGCGCGTCCTCGGCTTCGACCCGGAGAGGACCTTCGAGGTCGCGGACGAGGTCCTGGCCCACACCCGCAAGGCCCTCGACCGCGGCACCGAGGCGCACGCGGCCTGGGACAAGCGCATCGCCGAGTGGCGCTCCGCACAGCCCGAGCGCGCCAAGCTGTTCGACCGCGTGGTCGCCGGTCAGCTGCCCGAGGGCTGGGAGGAGAAGCTTCCGGTCTTCGAGGAGGGTGCGTCCGTCGCCACGCGTGCCGCCTCCGGCAAGGTGCTGGGGGCCCTGGGCGCGGTCA
>NZ_JAYWVC010000730.1:0-595 GCF_036281785.1 Streptomyces chiangmaiensis
CCCGGTGGCGATCGGCCATCCGCGTTCCAGGGCGGTGTCGTAGCGCAGGTGCTCGGCCTTGCCGGTCAGGTAGTTCACGGCCTCGTCGATGCCCTTGCGCTGGGCGCCACGCAGTCCGGCGGTGCGGGCGGCTGCCTCGAGTGCGGTGGCGGTCTGCTGCACGCCGCCGCCCAACAGGATGCGGGCGTGGCGGGCGACCCAGCTCTCGGCGGAGGCATCGCCGCTGTCGTGCAGGCACCAGGCCGCTCGCCATAGATATTCGAGTACGTGGATCAGGTCGACGATGATGTGGATGTCCACACCGCGTTGCCGTGCTTCGGCCTTGATGAGGTCGATTTGATGGCGGGCCCCGTCGACGAGAACGACCCAGGGACGGCGGTGGCCGGGGTCGCGGTGCTCGGCCTGGTCGAACACGGCGGCGACCACCTGCGCGGCGGTGTCGGTCACCGAGCCGCACAGCCACTTCGACCGGGCCTTCGGCCCCTGGCGGCGCTCGGGCGCCGCGCCGTGGGCGGCGTCGTCCTGCCGGACGGCGTCGTCTTGCCGACCTGGGTCGGTGATGATGTCGTCCACCGTGCGCGGCGCGGGCTCGGCA
>NZ_JAYWVC010000731.1:0-590 GCF_036281785.1 Streptomyces chiangmaiensis
CTGGCCCTCACGGCCATGGAGGAGCCCGCCTCCTTCGACGCGGACGCGCTCGCCGCCGAGAAGACCAAGGTGCTCGGGGCCGTGCGACTGCCCTCGGGCCTCGGACGGGACACCGTGTTCGCGCAGTACGCGGCCGGCTGGCAGGGCGGCGAGAAGGCGGTCGGCTACCTCGAGGAGGACGGCATCGACCCCGCGTCGAGGACCGACACCTACACCGCGGTGAAGCTGGGGATCGACAACCGCCGCTGGGCGGGCGTCCCCTTCTACCTGCGTGCCGGCAAGCGCCTGGGCCGCCGCGTCACCGAGATCGCGGTCGTCTTCCAGCGCGCACCCCACTCCCCGTTCGACACCACCGCCACCGAGGAGCTGGGCCAGAACGCGGTCGTCATCCGTGTCCAGCCCGACGAGGGCGTCACCGTCCGCTTCGGGTCGAAGGTGCCGGGCACCTCCATGGAGATCCGGGACGTGTCCATGGACTTCGCGTACGGGGAGTCGTTCACCGAGTCCAGCCCGGAAGCCTACGAGCGTCTGATCCTGGACGTTCTGCTCGGCGACTCGAACCTCTTCCCGCGCACCGAGGAGGTCGAGCT
>NZ_JAYWVC010000732.1:0-590 GCF_036281785.1 Streptomyces chiangmaiensis
ATGGCCCTCACGGCCATGGAGGAGCCCATCGCCTTCGACGCCGAGGCGCTGGTCACCGAGAAGCTCAAGATCCTGAAGTCGGTGCGGCTTCCGGAGGACCTCGGCCTGCACACCGTGCCCGGGCAGTACGCGGCCGGCTGGCAGGGCGGCGAGAAGGTGATGGGCTACCTCGAGGAGGACGGCATCGACCCCGGGTCCACCACGGACACCTACGCGGCCGTCAAGCTGGAGATCGACAACCGCCGCTGGGCGGGCGTCCCCTTCTACCTGCGTACCGGCAAGCGCCTGGGCCGCCGCGTCACCGAGATCGCGGTCGTCTTCCATCGGGCGCCCCATTCCCCGTTCGACTCCACGGCCACCGAGGAGCTCGGAGAGAACGCGATCGTCATCCGGGTCCAACCGGACGAGGGAATGACGGTCCGCTTCGGTTCGAAGGTGCCGGGCACCTCGATGGAGATCCGGGACGTCACGATGGACTTCGCTTACGGCGAGTCGTTCACCGAGTCCAGCCCGGAAGCCTACGAGCGTCTGATCCTGGACGTACTGCTGGGTGACGCCAACCTCTTCCCGCGCACCGAGGAAGTGGAGGA
>NZ_JAYWVC010000733.1:0-590 GCF_036281785.1 Streptomyces chiangmaiensis
GCAATTCCGGGCGCGGGAGGTAATTCGCGATTCGGCGAGCCCTGGCGGCCTGCGGAGTCTTGATCTTTTCCGCTTCGGAAGCGACCTTGCCTGCGCTGATGACGATTTCCACGTAAACGCCTTTCTGCCGACGAACGTTGGTGATGGGGGAGGGAGCCACCCTCCTGCTTGCAAGTTCCACAATACATCAATGGATCTGTTGCACCACCCCACGCGCAAACTCCTGCACTATCTCTTGCCCTATCCCCTGACCTCGACCATCAGCCGGCCTTCGAACGCCCCAGGTCAAAAGGCCCGTTGTGCGTGGTCGGGGAGCTGACATCCCCTCTGCTGCCGCTCTCCCTGCCCGAATGAGAGAAAAGGTGGGGCGGGCATGGGCGGCGCGGCGGCCTCGGGGATCGGGGGCCGGGTCTCAGGTTGCGCGTCGGCGGGGCCTCCGCGCTCGGGCGCTGATGCACCCGAACCGCACAGCGTTCGTCTTGTTGGACCCACGCTCAGCCTCGACTTGCCGAGCATACTTCGTGACGCATCGAACGATGAATTGATGAGCGTCATGCATTTTTCAGTGCGGCGCGCCATGTGGTTTTACT
>NZ_JAYWVC010000734.1:0-585 GCF_036281785.1 Streptomyces chiangmaiensis
ATCAGCCGGCTCTCCACGGAGCACGACTGGCCCGTGATCGCGGAGTGGAACACAGCGGGAGATTCCGAGACCCCCCACCAGACGTTCTCCTCGTCACGATAGGAAATGAAGGGGTCGGGCCGTCCATGTGGACGGCTCGACCCCTTCATTTCCTCCCCGGACGCCGGTGTCCTCGACCATGGACCTTAGGCCGCCGCATGGCACGCCCGGGGCCTGCTCGCGAACACCGAAGGAGAGGGCTCCTACACTCGCCGGCGACCGACGCACCGTGCGGCGGCCGTCCCTTCGTCCGGAGGCACCCGATGACCAGCGCCGACGAACCGGCACGACCGGACGGCCGCACTCGCGACGCCGCCCGCACGAAGGCCGAGATCCTGGGTGCTCTCGGTCATGGTGCTCCAGCCGGCGGAAGGTGACGGCGGTATCGCCCCGGGATCGGCCATGGACGCGGCGTACTCGGGCGGACACGGGGGTTCGCGGGGGGTCCCGCGCGGCGGACCCGATAGGTGCACGACCGTCCCACACAGCAGACCCGGTGAAATCGGAGCCTTTTGCTCACGCGACGCTGTCGATCGTCCGGCTTGC
>NZ_JAYWVC010000735.1:0-583 GCF_036281785.1 Streptomyces chiangmaiensis
CCCAGCCTCCGCGGCGGTAGCCAGAGCTTCACTGACGAACTTCGGGGCGCCACGGGAGTCGGCTGCCTTGCCGCGGCGCATCCGCACCCCGGCGATCACCGGCCGGGACTGTGGAGTGCAGATCGTGGCCAGCAGTGGGTGGAGGGTGCGGATGCCTTTGAACCGGCCGTACTCGGCGCCCTGCTTGGTCCGGCCGTAGATGCGTTTGTGGGTGGAGTCGACATCGATGAACGCCATCTCGCCCGCGCCGGGCAGGAGCGGGGTATGCGCGGCCAGCGCACCAAGGAACCTCCTGTGCACGGCGTGGAGTTGGAGAGCATGGCCGTGGGTGAACGCGCGCAGGAAAGTGCCCAGGGTGGACGGGGCACGGATGCCCGCGAACACGGCCGGCATCGCACCGTGGCGCAGGACGTCGAGGTCGTCGATGCTGTCGGCCCCCGCGGCCATCCCGCCCACGATGCTGGTGACCTTCGTGTCCGCCGCCGCACCCGCGCCGTTCGTCACCCCCGTCAACTTGACCTTCTCCGTCACCAGTCGCGGCAGCCCGCACCGCTCAGCCAGCCGCATCACCGGGACCAGCCCA
>NZ_JAYWVC010000736.1:0-581 GCF_036281785.1 Streptomyces chiangmaiensis
CAGGAAAGCGCGGTCTCCCCGAGCGGCGACGTGAGCGATCAGGGTCCTTATGAGACTGGCACCAAGGCCCTTCCCCCGGTGCTCAGGCGCGGTACATACAGCGCTGATCTCAACCCAGCCAGATGGGCGCATACGTTCGCCGGCCATGGCAGCCAGCACACCGTCATGACGGATTCCCAGATAAGTACCCATTTCGATGGTTCGGGCAAGAAAGGGACCAGGCGCAGTACGGCGAGTGAGATCCAGCATCTCGGGAACATCCGCGGTGTCGAGCCGTACAGCCCGCGGATCAGGAGCGCCTTCTGCACTTCCAGGTGCGGTCATCTGCACGAGGTCAAATCGGTCGACAGTGCTCCAGGTCGGGGGCACCAGCCCCACATGGTGAAGGAACGCGGCGGTGCCCGAGCCCACCACGTGGGCTGCATCGGCCCAGTCCTGCTCCGTCGGGTCGTCGGGCAGCCCCATAAAGGGTGACACGTCGTCCAGGTAGCGCCGGACGCGGCCACGTCCCCGGGCAAGAGGGGCGTGCTGCGGGCTGGAGAGTGAGGCGTAGACAGGGTTGTCCAGAATGTGCTCGATGC
>NZ_JAYWVC010000737.1:0-581 GCF_036281785.1 Streptomyces chiangmaiensis
TAGGAAAGCGCGGTCTCCCCGAGCGGTGACGTGAGCGATGAGGGTCCTTATGAGGCTGGTACCAAGGCCCTTCCCCCGGTGCTCAGGCGCGGTACATACGGCGCTGATCTCTACCCAGCCAGATGGGCGCATACGTTCGCCGGCCATGGCTGCCAGCACACCGTCATGACGGATGCCCAGATAGGTACCCATTTCGATGGTCCGGGCAAGAAAGGGACCAGGCGCGGTACGGCGAGTGAGGTCCAGCATCTCGGGAACATCTGCGGTGTCGAGACGTACAACCCGCGGATCAGGAGCGCCCTCTGCACTTCCAGGTGCGGTCATCTGCACGAGGTCAAATCGGCTGACGATGCTCCAGGTCGGGGGCACCAGCCCCACGTGGTGGAGGAACGCGGCGGTGCCGGTGCCCACCACGTGGGCGGCATCGGCCCAGTCCTGCTCCGTCGGGTCGTCGGGCAGCCCCATGAAGGGTGACACGTCGTCCAGGTAGCGCCGGACGCGGCCACGTCCCCGGGTAAGAGGGGCGTGCTGTGGGCTGGAGAGTGAGGCGTAAACAGGGTTGTCCAGAATGTGCTCGATGT
>NZ_JAYWVC010000738.1:0-579 GCF_036281785.1 Streptomyces chiangmaiensis
CTCAGCTGATGGCGCAGCACCAAGATCTAGACGTCTTTCGCCGCGGAGGACCGGGCCAGCAGCCGCAGCCAACCCAAAAGCAGGCAACTGAACCGGTAGAGCAGACGTATCGCCACGGGACCCGAGCGTGCACCGAGGCGATCCCGGAGGCCCCGATGTGATCACATCATGACTCCAGAACTACAGCTCAGCATGGGTGACATGGGTTGTCGGCACGCACAGGCATCCCCATGGCCCTGTTGCCGGACAGGCGGACGGAGCAGCGCGGGGAGATGCTGCTGGACGCGGTCGCCAGCCGACTCACCCGGCTGTGTGAGTTGCCCGCGCACGACCAGAGGCTGGCCGTGCGCGTGGCCGAGCGTCGGTCAAACGATGTGGCACCTGGTCCGTCAGGCCTGGCCCCCGCCCGTGCCGGCCTGGGCGATTTAGCCACCCTCGCCGTTCCAGTCGGCGCCGATGGTGTTGTTGAGGGCCAGGTTCTGCATGCAGGCGACGGCCTGGACGGCGTGGTGGAGGCCGTTGCCGCGCTGGCGGCAGTCCCGCAGGATCTTGTAGTTCTTCATGCGGCCGCTCCGCGAC
>NZ_JAYWVC010000739.1:0-578 GCF_036281785.1 Streptomyces chiangmaiensis
GGTTTCGACAAGGCTGACCGGCGGGTGACCTGCTTCTACTTCTACCTGTGGGACTCCGACTTCGGCCCGGCGTTCATCAAGGTCTGCTCCTACTTCCCCTACCCGATCAAGGTGTGGGTCAACGGCCACGAGTGGGCCAAGCAGCAGGCCGCCCAGGCCGGGATCGTGTTCACGGCCCTGTCCAACGGGTTCGCCTCCTGTGACGACCCGCCCGGACTACAGGCGATCTGCGACCGGTTGGGCTCCGGCGCCATCACCGTGTTCTTCGAACGCTGGATGTCTCGACTGCCCCTGCCCTTCGGTCCGCGCGAACGCGACGGCGGCTACTGGTGGGAGCTGTCCATGCGGCAGATCGAGGTCTCGCGCACCCTGGTCTTCGACGCACCCCGCAACGCTCGAACGTTCTTCGACGCCCTGGTCAGCGACAACATCGGACTGGGTCGCCCGGACGAGATCTCCTGCATCTTCGACCGGCGCATCCGCTCGGACACCGAGACCGGGTTCGCCACCAAGGTGGTCACCCGTGGCGTCGACGTCACCGTCAACCTGTTCTACAAGCACTCCAGGATCAAGCAGTA